>CAYUAC010000020.1:0-23218 GCA_964442515.1 uncultured Campylobacterales bacterium
AAGCGGCCTTTATTTGAAAAATTTATAAAAGAAGTTTTTGATCAGTTTTAAAGCGGGTCTGGAAATAGCCAGGCTGCCCTTTGTCACATCCTTGTTCAGCGTGGTTCCCGCAGCCACCATCGTATCATCTTCCAGGATAACGGGGGCCACCAGCTGGCAGTCGCTGCCGACGAAAACATTTTTGCCGATGACGGTTTTGTATTTGTTTTTGCCGTCATAGTTGCATGTGATCACGCCTGCGCCGATATTGGTTCCCGCATCGATTTCACAATCTCCCAGATAGCTTAGATGGCCCGCTTTGACTCCCGTAAGTGCTGCTTTTTTGGTTTCGACGAAATTGCCTATTTGGCTTGTATGCAGGGTTGATCTGGGACGGATTCTGGCATAGGGACCGGCTTTGGAATGTATAAGCGTGGCATCTTCAACGACCGTGCCTGTTTTCAGGCAGCTTTCAACCAGCCTGCTGGCCCCAAAGACGGATACGCCGCTTTCAAGTTCGCATTCGCCCTCAAAAACCGCGTTGCAGTCGATATAGATCGTTTGGGGCAGGTGCATGATCACGCCCTGCTGCATCCACTGTTTTTTGATACGCTCTTGCATCAATACTTCGGCTTCTGCCAGATCAAGTTTGGAATTAACCCCTTTAAAAGCGTCCTGGCTGACAAATGCGGGCTTGATGGTACGCCTGTGGCGCACCCCCATCTCAATGATATCGGTCAGGTAGTACTCTTGGCCGGCGTTGTCGTTGCTCAGTTGGGGGATATATTCATCCAAAAGTTCCTTTTTTACTTTATACACGCCCGCGTTGGCCGTTTGTAAAGCCAGCTGGCTGCTGTCGCAGTCTTTTTCTTCCACGATCTTTTTAACCTGCTGCTTTTCGATAACGACGCGGCCGTAGCCTTTGGCGTCTTTCAAATCCAGTACACTCATGACGATATCGGCTTTTGTTTCTATCAGCGGCTGCAGCGAAGCGGGCGTGACAAGGGGCATATCGCCGTTGATGACAAGCACTTCCTCTGTGCTAAACTCCAGCCCTTTCAGCGCGCCGCCGGTTCCGGGGTAGTTTTTGACATCCTGCAAAACAAAATCGATTCCCTCAAAACGGTTTTCAATGGCTTGACGGACCATTTCATGCTGGTGGTAAAGCACGACCGTGACGCTGTCGCTTACGGCTTTGGCCGCTTTGATCGTATGAAAAATCATCGCTTCACCGCTTATGGTGTGTAAAACCTTGGGCGTGTCCGATTTCATGCGGGTGCCAAAACCGGCAGCTAAGATTACGGTTGAAAGTGCCATGAGTGAGTTCCTTTGTGTCCTGTGTTTATTGGGACTGATTATACAAAAATAAATTTAAATTCTTCTATTTGAAGATCGCTTAACTTTGTTTAATGAGCTACTTGCTATAATGTAGCCAAAAACATATTTTGCGGGGTTGTAATGGATTTAGCTACGGTTGTCGGTTTAGTATTGGTATTGGTGCTGCTTTTTGGCGCGATGGCTATGGGTGTGGGCCTTGGGGCTTATATCGATATCCCCGCCGTACTGATCGTGTTTGGCGGGTCTTTCGGGTCGCTGCTGATCGCGTTTAAAATGGAGCAGATGAAAAATTTCGGCAAAGTCTTTATGATTGCGATCAAGCCGCCCGTTACCGACCCGCTTGATTTGATCAAAAAACTGGTTGAGTACTCCACAAAAGCAAGACGTGACGGGATTTTGGCTTTGGAAACAGACGCCAACAACGAAGAGAACGAATTTTTGCGCAAGGGATTGAATATGGCCGTAGACGGCAACGAACCCGACTCCATCCGCGAAATGCTGGAAGTCGAACAGGAACAAACCAGCAACCGCCACAAAGACAACGCCAGCATGTTCAGCGACTGGGCGGGAATTGCCGGTGCGATGGGGATGATCGGTACGCTGATCGGTCTTGTGGGGATGCTTGTCAATATGGACGATCCAAGCGCGATCGGCCCGGCGATGGCCGTTGCCTTGCTGACAACCATGTACGGGGCGATGGTGGGTAATATCTTCGGGACGCCTATTGCGCTTATTCTTAACAATAGAAACAAAGATGAAGAAGTGATTATGACCATTATCATCGAAGGGATTATGTCCATCCAGGCAGGCGACAATCCCAGAAACCTTGAAGCCAAGCTGCTTTCATTCCTGCCGCCAAAAGACAGAGAGTCGCAGTTTGACTAAAGGATATTGATGGCTAAAAAGAAAAAGTGTCCCGAATGCCCCACCTGTCCGCCGGCCTGGCTGGTGCAGTTTGGGGACTTGATGAGTCTTTTACTGACCTTTTTCGTCCTGCTTTTGTCAATGAGTTCGCTTGATGCCAAAAAAGTGGAAGCCGCGATCGGTTCGCTGGCGGGGGCTATGAGTATCTTGGAAGGCGGGGTGAAAACCGAAGTCAACCAGGAACTCGCCCAGCGCGCGGCAACGGGGGATATGGGCAGTGAAGTTGCGGAAAAAACCTCCAGTATGGTGACTGATTTTAACGAAATGATCGAAGCCCAGGGCGGTTCGGCCATTACGATGGAAGAAGCCCAGGAGGGGTTTACGATCAACCTTCCAAGTTCCATCCTTTTTGAAGCAGGCAGTGCGGAAGTGACCAACGAGGATGCGGTGCTGTTTTTGAAACGGCTGGCTTTGATGATGGATTCGATGCCAAACGATATTGAACTCAACGTCAGGGGCCATACCGACAATGAACCACCAGCGGCGAGCAGCGTGTACCAGAATAACTGGGAACTCTCCTCGGCCAGGGCTCTTTCGGTGACGCAGATCCTAATCGACAACCAGGTCAGAGAAAAAAAGATCACCGTGGCGGGCAACGCGGGCTTTCGTCCCGTGGCGACAAATGCCACGCTCGAGGGAAGGGCGAAAAACAGACGCGTGGAGTTGCAGTTTTACGCCAGGGAGCAAGACGCTGAGCAAAGAGCGCAAAAAAGTGTGCTTGAGTTGGAAGAAGAGGGGCAATGAGAGCACTCTTTGTAATTCTTTTGGGCGCCCTGAGCCTGTATGGGGTGGAGGTGCCCAGAGTCGATTTAAGCCTCAGCGCACCCCAGGAACCCCAGGATTTGGTAACGGGGCTGAACGTTCTTATTATCTTTACCCTGCTGGCCCTGGCACCCTCGCTGGTTTTGGTGATGACAAGTTTTACCAGGCTGATCGTGGTTTTTGCGTTTTTGCGCCAGGCGATGGGAACCCAGCAGTCCCCGCCCACGCAGCTGTTGATCACGCTGGCGCTTGTTCTTACCTATTTTATCATGGAGCCAATCGGCACCAAAGCGTATAATGAAGGGATCAAACCCTACGCGGCCGAAGAGATCGGCTATGAAGAAGCCTTTGACAAAACGGTCAAACCCTTCAAGGATTTCATGGTCCGAAACACCAGAGAGAAGGATTTGGCGCTGTTTTTTCGCATCCGCGATATGGACAACCCCCAAACAGTCGATGATGTGCCCCTCAGTATCGCGATTCCGGCGTTTATGATCAGTGAGATTAAAACCGCTTTTGAGATCGGCTTTTTGATCTTTATGCCGTTTTTGGTTATCGATATGGTCGTCAGTTCGGTCCTGATGAGTATGGGTATGATGATGCTGCCTCCGGTGATGGTGTCCATGCCTTTTAAAATCCTGATTTTTATTCTTGTTGATGGGTGGAATCTGCTCATCGGCAACTTAGTGGAGAGTTTTCATTGACGTGTGAACATTTTGGCAAATGCGGCAGCTGTTATTATTATGATCTGGGTTTTTACGAGCAGTTCGCGCGCAAAAAAGAGGAAGTACAAACCCTGCTGGCACCCTTTTACGGCAAAGACTTTGCGCTGTATTACAGTCAAAAGAGCCATTTTCGTGCACGGGCGGAGTTTGCCATATACAAAGACGGCAGCGGCTGTTTTCTGGCGATGAACGGTTTTGATAAAAAACGTATTGCCTTACGGGAGTGCCCCAAGGTGTTACAGCCCATCGACGCGGTGGCTTTTGGATTGATAGAGGAGATAAACAGACATGAAATCCTTTCTCACAAACTCTTTGGCGTAGAATTTTTATCCGGGCTGAGCGGGCAGGTACTGGTGACGCTGATTTATCACAAACGGTTAGAGCAAACCTGGCAGGCTGCGGCGCAGAAACTGCAGGAGCGCTTTGGTATCTCTGTCATCGGCCGAAGCAGAAAACAGAAAGTGGTACTGGATAAGGATTTTATAACCGAAAAGCTCAGTGTCAAGGGCAGAACCTACCTGCAGCGTCAGTATGACACCGGCTTTACGCAGCCAAACCCAAAGGTCAATGAGCAAATGATCCAGTGGGCGATGGAGCGGGTGGACAACAGCGGGGACCTGCTGGAAAGCTACTGCGGGGCGGGCAATTTCACGCTGCCTTTAAGCACGCGTTTTGAGAAGGTGCTTGCCGCCGAAGTCGCCAAAAAATCGATTCAGGCGGCAAAAGAAAACTGCCGTTTAAACGAAATCGATAACATCGCTTTTGCCAGGCTCAGTTCCCAGGAGTTGACCCGGGCACTGCAAAAGCAAAGGACGTTTACGAGGCTGCAAGGGATCGATCTGGATACCTACAGTTTTAGTACCGTTCTTGTCGATCCCCCTCGGGCGGGGCTGGATGAAGCTACGATCAGATTGATCAGTGCTATTAAAAGAATTATTTATATCTCTTGCAATCCTGAGACTTTAGCAAGAGATTTGCGGCAGCTGTGTAAAACCCACGCCGTCACCGATGCGGCCGTTTTTGACCAGTTTGCCTACAGTAAACATATAGAAACAGGAATTATTTTAGACAAGAAGGAGGAATAATGGAGTGTGAAATGCCGATGGTTACGGCCCCGGGAAGCGATATTGAAAAAATGTTTGACAAAACCCGCACCATAGCGGTGGTGGGGTGTTCTCCAAAAGAGGAAAAAGACAGTAACATGGTAGCAAAATACCTGCTTGAAGCAGGCTATGATATGATTCCGCTGTATCCCAAAGGGGAGCGGATTTTAGGCCGCAAAGCGTATAGAAAACTGGCAGATATCGAAAAAAGTATCGATATGGTGGTTGTTTTCCGAAAGCCCGCTGCCGTAAACGAAGTGGTCAAAGCCTGCAAACAGCGAGGCGATGTGAAATATCTGTGGACACAGATGGGCATTGTCAACAATGAAGCGGCACAGGAAGCGGTAGATGCGGGGATGGAGGTCGTGCAAAACAGATGCAGCATGGTCGATCACCAAAAATTACAAAGGAAGATGCGTGCTTAATTTCAGTGATATTCAAAAAGCAAAAAAACGCTTGGAAGGCGTTATCAAACACACCCCCTTTGGCAGTGCGAAAAACCTCTCTGAACACTGCGGGGCCGATGTGTATTTAAAAAAAGAAAACCTGCAGATAACGGGTTCGTTTAAACTCAGAGGCGCGTTTAACAAAGTCGCTACCCTGGTAGAAAAGGGCAGCAAAGGTGTCATTGCGGCCAGTGCGGGCAACCACGCCCAGGGAGTGGCTTTCAGCGCGAAATATTTTGGCATAACGGCAACGATCGTGATGCCCGAAGCCACGCCCTTAACCAAGATCAACGGTGTCCGGGACCACGGCGCCCAGGTCGTGCTGCATGGCACCAATTTTGATGAAGCCTACGCCAAAAGCCAGGAACTCGCGGCCCAAAAGGGGTATGAATTTGTTCATCCCTTTGCCGACGACGCGGTGATTGCGGGGCAGGGCACGCTTGCGCTGGAGATCATGGAAAGCTGCGAAGACCTTGACATTCTCATCGTCCCAGTCGGCGGAGGCGGCCTGATCAGCGGCATCGCCAAAGCCGCCAAACATATTAATCCAGACATCAAGGTTTACGGGGTCGCAGCGGCGGGAGCGCCCGCGATGAGCCAGTCTTTTCAGGCAAAAAAGTGCATAGACAGTATCAGTGTCAAAACCATTGCAGACGGTATAGCCGTGCGTGATACGTCCCAGAAAACACTTGATTATATCCTGGAGTATGTTGATGATATCGTTTTAGTCGATGATGAAGAGATCGCAAATGCGATTTTGTTTTTGCTGGAAAAACAGAAACTGGTTGTGGAGGGAGCGGGAGCAACCTCCGTTGCCGCACTGCTGCACGATAAGATCGAAGATGTCAAAGGCAAAAAGATCGCTTCTGTTTTAAGCGGGGGCAATATCGACGTTACGATGCTTTCTGTGATCATTGAAAAAGGGTTGTTAAAATCCAACAGAAAGATGAAACTGATCGTAACGCTGATTGACCGTCCGGGCAGTTTACAAAATCTTACCGACATATTTACCGACGTGGGAGCCAATATTGTCCAGATCGGATTTGACCGCACCTCTACGGATTTGAAATACGGCGATGCGTATGTTTCCATCTCTGTTGAAACCAAAGGCAGCCAGCACCAGAAGCATATCCGTCAGAGGCTGCAGCAAAACGGTTACAAGTTCAAAGAGGAGTTGTAGCGATGCGCCCCGACCACAGAGTTTCCACCCCCAGCGGGATACACGCTCTGCAAAGTGTCGGGGAGGATAAACTCGCCGCGCTTGGAACAGACAACAGTGTGCGGGTGTATGACCTGCGTACCTTTGATCTTGTCGGCGGGTTCAAAACCCTCGTTGCAGCCAACGAACTTAGCATAAAAAACGCCGCCGTCAGTCCAAACGGCGCGTTTGTTTCCCTGTATGACCAAGATCAAAAAGCCCAGACGGTTTATTACACCAAAACAAAAAAGGTGCTGTATACCATCACGCGCCACAAGGGGATGACTGAAAGCTGCGTATTTGCGCCTAAAAGCCACTACCTCGCAACAGGCGGCCAGGACGGCCGGGTTTATCTGTGGAGTATGAAAACGGGCAAGATCGCGCTGACCCTGCCTTTTCACAGTGATTATGTCAGCACCCTGGCTTTCAGCGCCAACGGCAGGTGGGTGGCAAGCGGAGGTTTTGACAATATAATCTATGTGACAAACATCTCTTCTATGAACCAGAAATTCATCCTGGGATCGCATAAAGCGGCCGTAACGAGGGTTGTTTTTATATCAAAGCAGCGTTTGGTGTCAGCCGATAAAGAGGGCCAGATTCTGGTTTGGGATTATACCGCAAGCAGGGTGATCCACCGTTTTGAAAAGATGCGCGCGGAAGTGACGGCTCTTGCGGCCGGGCGCGGAGACGGGCTTTTATTTGCCGTGGATGAAAGCCGCCGGGTGTGTGTTTATGACCTGCAGCGCTACAAGCTCCTTGATGCAGGGCTTATTACGCTTGGACACAGATGCTACAGCCTTGAATACAGCAGTTTTAACGATACGCTTACATTTGGATTGAAAAATGGGCAGCTGCTTTTTTTCGCGCTTTTTCAAGAGGAGAAACAGATGCGGCAGCTGCTCGGGGAGAAAAAGCTTACCCGGGTATATGAGCTGCTGGATAAAAACCCGATGCTGTATTACACACAGAGCTACAGGGATTTGGAACAGGAGTGGGAGTTTGATTTTGACATGGCCGGCGAACTTTTGGCCCAGGGCGGTAAAGATGAAGCCAAGCAGCTGCTGCAACCCTACCAGGCCCAGTCGCACAAACGCTTGATGACGCAGCGGCTTTTTAAGGATTACGGCGCGTATGAGCGTTTTAAAAAAGCCGCGGTACTGAAAAAATATCCGCTGGCGTATTCCATCGCCACCCAGTATCCCATCTTGCAGCAGACAAAACAGTTTCAAAAGATGGAACAAACCTGGGAAGCGGTGCTGGATGAGGTCAAAGAGGTTATAAGTACAAAAGAGGGTGAGGAAAAAGCCACCAGGCTGCTGCTGCCTTTTAAGGGGGTTGCTTCCAAGGCTTCTTTGATCCGCTCCATCTTTGAACAGCGCCAGGTGATCACCCTGTTTCAAAAAAAGATTGCCGAAGATAATTACAACGAAGCTTTTTTGCTGGCGAAAAAACACCCCTTTTTGGAAAACTTTGAAGATTATGAACGCTTGGTACAGGTTTCGCAGAATATTGAAAACAAAGCCAGAAAAAAACTGCAAGAAGGCGATTATGCCCAGGCGGTGCGTTTCAGTGAAAAACTGGCCGAGTTTCCCGGTAAAAAAGATATCTCCAAAGAGCTTTACGCCCATGCTACGGCATACGCGCAGGCGATGCACGATTACGCGCAAAAAAACTTTGCCCATCTGTACAAAGTCGTGGAAAAGTACCCCTTTTTAGAAGAAAGCGAAATGATCGAAGGGCTTGAAAACAGTTGGGCCAAGCGGGTGTATAAAGCCGAAATATACGCTTCCCGGGCACAGGCAAGAGAGGTATATAAACTTTTTGCCAAGTTTGTGCAAATCCCGGTTAAACTGCCAAAGATCGCTGAACTGCTCAAATTGGCATACGCAAACGGTATTTTGCAAAGTATGCAGGATGAGAAGGTGCCCGATGCGGCCATAAAGCGGGCGGTAGAGTATTATGTGTATCTTTTTGGTATCGATACCCAGATACGCGATATCGGGCAGATCGTTCAAAGCCGGCGTCTGCGATGCAAAATCAACTTTGACATGATGATGCAGATCGGCGATGACAGAAGCTGGGTGAAAAAGAAACTTCCCGCGGATATCGTAAAGATGGGCGATGGGTAAAATCACCGCCATCGATCTGGGATCAAACACGTTTCGCGCGGCACTGTTTGACTGTGAAACAAAAGATATCATCAGCAGTTATGAAAAAACGGTCCGGACCGCACAGGGATTGCGAAAAAGCGGCCGCATCAGCCGGGAGGCGCAGCGGCGGATTATCGACGCGGCGCTGATGATGCCGCCACATTTTTACGCGCATCCGGTCAGGGCGGTTACGACCCAGGCCCTTCGAAAAGCTGTCAACGCCAAAGCGGTGCTGGCAGAGATTAAAAAACATACCGGTATCGAATTTTGTGTCATTTCGGGAAAAGAAGAAGCGGCACTGACTCTGGAGGCGGTCCAAAACCGTCTGAACAAACTTTCTTTTGGGACAAAATCGCTCCTGCTGGCCGATATCGGCGGTGGATCGACCGAGATTATTATCGCAAAAAACGGAAGTTCCCGCATACACAGCTTTGAAATAGGAATCGTAGGCATCGCAGAATACGGCATCGGTGCCTATGAACAGGAATTTGACGCGTTGAAACGTTTTGTGCAAACCGAAGAGTTTGTCACCTTCGTGTGTACGGCAGGGACGCCCACGACGGTGGCCGCGCTGAAAAAGGGCATGGATTACGCAAGCTACGACGCAAGTGCCGTCAACGGCACGATTATCACTCCGCAGGATTTAAACAGTTGCCAAAATCTGCTTGCATCCGGCAGCCAAAGCCAAAAGGAGCAGTTGGTGGGAACGGGCAGGGAGGATCTGATCGCGGCGGGGATCATGATCTTGCGGCGGCTGTTTGCGATCGTGGACAAAGCAGACGCGGTCGTAATTGACGACGGCCTTCGAGAAGGCGCGGCGCTGCAGGTATGCAAAAACAACGATAAGTAGTTAAGTTTTTTAAGAATATTTTGTGAAACATGAAGTTGTAATGCAGATGGAATAAAGTAGAAGAGGCCCGAAAGCCCCCTCTATGCAAACTTAAATTCCATAGGTTTTAAAAACCTGAGATTATTGTAACAAAACTTTTTTAAAAAAAGTAATAAATTATGAATATTTTTGCAAAAATCGTCAATAAATTGTAATAAAGACCCATACGCCGCAGTTTCAAAGCGGTTCATACCGAAATTTGCGGCAATATATGTTATGATATAACAAAAAATAAGGTTTTGATTCTTAATGCGTATAGATAAATATTTAAGTGCGGTCAATATCGTCAAAAGACGAACGATCGCTCAGGATATGATTAAAGAGGGTGTCGTGTTTTTAAACGCAGGCAAAGCCAAGGGATCAAAAGAGGTCAAACCCGGCGATATAATCGAGATACGGTATTTGAAAAAGACCCAGCGTTTTGAAGTGTTGGCGATTCCGTCGACAAAAACGATTCCTAAAAGCAAAAAAGATGAGTATATAAAGGAGATAACACAATAACTATGGAGTATACACAAGCAAGGCAGCGCTTTGAAGAGCTTTTTACTGCCAAAATGAGTCAGGAACAGGCAAAAGAGTTTTTAGTACATCTGTATCAAAAGGGTGAAAGCGCGCAGGAGATCGCCGCGGCAGCCAGCGTGATGCGAAGCCATTGTATAAAATTGGAACTGCCCGCACGGCTCAAAGCGCAGGTTGTGGACACCGTCGGTACCGGCGGGGATCATATCGGCAGCATCAATATCTCATCAACCGTGGCGCTGGTGCTTTCGTCCATGGGCGTTCCCGTGGCAAAACACGGTAACCGCAGCATTACCAGCAAAAGCGGCAGCGCGGATATGTTAGAAGCCCTTGGCATCGATTTGAACCATCCCCCCGCGCAGCAAGGCAAGATGCTTGAAGCTGCCGGATTTACCTTTTTGTTCGCCCAAAACCACCACCCGGCGATGAAATATATCATGCCCATTCGAAAATCCCTTTCCCACCGCACGATCTTTAACCTGCTTGGTCCTCTTACCAATCCGGCCGGCGTGGAGCGCCTTTTTATCGGGGTGTTCAGTCCCGATTTTGTCAGTTCCGTCACCCGCGCGCTGCAGATGCTTGAGTGCGAACACGCCATGGTGGTATCCTCAAAAGACGGGATGGATGAAATCAGCGTTTCAGATATCACCTACGCGGCGTATCTGAGTCGGGGCAGGATCAAAGAGTTTGAGATCGATCCGCAGCGTCTTGGGTTTAAACTGTATGAACAAAGCAGTATCGTAGGCGGCAACGCCCGGGAAAACGCGCAGATTACGCGCGATATTTTGCAAAACCGTCTGGACGGGGCGAAAAAAGATATTATTTTGCTTAACGCCGCGGGATCGTTTATCGTTTCGGGCAAAGCCAGGGATATGCAAGACGGGCTGCAAATGGCCAAAGAAGCGATAGAAAGCGGCAAAGCGTATGAGCATCTGCAAGAAATTATCAAAATCAGCAATGCGCTGTAGCACCGGTCTGGAAGGGCTGCCGGCGGTGGTTGAGAAGATCAGGGAACTCTTTGGCGACAGGGATATGGTCGTGTTTTTACACGGTGACCTGGCCGCGGGAAAAACGACGTTTGTACAGCATTTTGCCAGCAAGAAAGCGGTGACCTCTCCTACCTTTTCGCTGCAAAACTGCTACGGTGACGGGGTGTATCATTATGATCTTTACACCATCGATACCCAAAAGTTTATGCATTCGGGGTTGATTTACGAATTGGAAAAAGAGGGAATCCATTTTATCGAATGGGCGCCTGAATCGCTGCAAAGCTTCATCGAAGAAGCCGGCTTTGCCACCGCAAGCATCCGGATTGAGGGTAAAAACGATACAAGGGAGTATTTGATCGATGTCGCATAAACTCAGGGCAGAAAACCTTTGCAAACAGATTCGTAAAACCACTATCGTCGAGGATATATCTTTAACGCTGCAAAGTAAAGAGGTCGTAGGACTGCTTGGGCCAAACGGAGCGGGTAAAACGACCACCTTTTATATGATCTGCGGTCTGGTTGAAGCCAGCAAAGGCAGGGTCTTTATCGATGAGGAGGATGTAACCGCTATGCCTTTGCATAAACGGGCGCAGATGGGAATAGGCTATCTGCCTCAGGAATCCAGCATTTTTAAGGATTTAAGCGTTCAGGACAATCTGATTATGGCCGCCCAGGCGGCCAAGCTGTCCAGGGGTCAAACCAGGCAGCGGATTGAAAAGCTGCTGGAACTGTTTAACATCGAACCCATCCGGGACCGTCTGGGTATCCAGCTAAGCGGCGGGGAGCGAAGGCGCGTGGAGATTGCGCGCTCCCTTGTAGTCAATCCCAAGTTTTTGCTGCTGGATGAACCCTTTGCCGGCGTGGACCCCATCGCGGTCAAGGATATTCAAAATATTATCAAACAGCTGATCGATCTGGATATGGGCGTATTGATCACGGACCACAGCGTCAGGGAGACCCTCAGCATCTGTGACAGGGCGTATGTCATGAAAGAGGGCAGAATGCTGGCTACGGGCGATTCCAACGAGGTCGCCGGGCATCCGGATGTACGCAGGTATTATCTGGGAGACGACTTTACGCTTTAAGCGGTGCAGGCAGAGGTGAGGACACATGAGATTAAAAACAAACCACCACAATGTTACCAAACAAAAACTTTCTCATGTACTGCAAAGCTGGCTGCCTATTTTGAAATCCGATATCGAGGATTTGGAAGAGGTGGTCAAGCAATACGCAAAAGACAATCCGCTGGTGGAGATAAAATCGGGATTTGAAAAGGAGTTTGTTCAAAAAGAGCGTTCCTTTTCGGGCAGATCGGCCGAAAGCAGCGGCGGGTTTTTGGAAAATATCGCCACCGATCAGCAATCGCTGTATGAAATGCTGGCCCATCAGATTACGCCTACGCTGTTTCCTACCAACCAGTCGCGGGAAATCGCGTATAAAATCATCGAAAACCTGGATGAGGAGGGGTATTTTACCGGTTGCTGCGAAGAGATAGGGGCGCAAACGGGCAGCGATGCCCAAAACGTAGAGCGTATCAGGCAGCGTTTTATCTATCTGGAACCAAGCGGGGTTGCTGCAAGGGACGTAACGGAGTGTTTTTTGTATCAACTGTTTGATATGGAGATAGAGGGGACCATGCATGATCTGTGTGAACAGATGATACGAAATATGCATAAAATGGCTGAATTTAAAAGCCACAAAGATTATGAGGACGCTTTAAGGATTATTCAAAGTTTCAAAAATCCTCCCGCTATCGATTATATGCAGAACTCTTCGCAGATCAAGCCTGATTTTTATATCTTTTTTGACAAGGGCAATTTGCATATCGAACTCAACAGTGATTATTATCCCCTCATCGAAATTGAACATCCCGAAATTGAACATGAATATATCAGCGCCAAGCTCAAAGAGGCGAAAAATATCGTCGATTCGCTGGATATGCGCAAAGCCACACTCAAAAAGATCGGGTTGATGATTATTGATTACCAGTACGATTTTTTTCTGGGCGGCAACCTCAAACCGATGCTGCTGCAGGATTTTGCCAAAGAGTTTGGCTACAATATTTCCACGATTTCGCGCGCGATTTCGGGCAAATACCTCTCCTGTGACAGGGGCGTGTATGAGTTGAAATACTTCTTTTCAAGCGGCCAGAACGAAGAGGTCAGCCAAAACAGCGTCAAATACAAACTCCGGGAATTGATCAGGCAGGAGGATAAAAACAAACCCTACAGTGATCAGAAACTGGCCGATCTGATCAATGAAGCCTTTGATTTAAAGCTTGGCAGAAGAACGATCACCAAGTACAGAAAACAGCTTGATATCGGGAGTTCCAGCGACCGTAAAAAGTTTTACAAACTCACCTGAACCCTTTAGGGCCCCCGTTTTTTTCCTTTTTGGAAGCAGCGGTCGCAGATATTGTACGCAAAACCGTAATCCAGTGCCCTGCCGCAGCGCTTGCAGCGTTTGACAAAGCGGGAATGTTTTAAAGAGTTTTCAATAAACGTATTGAGCCGTTTTCTGTTTTCCCTGGCTTTTTGGGTGTGGATGAAAAGTTCGGGAAATTTAAACGACAGCCACAGATACAGCGAAATCTCCTTGACCCTGTCTTCGATCTTTAACAGCATGATTTCGGTGCCAGCGTATTTTGGCAGGTTTTTAAGCGGGTGGTACTCTATGGGACGGTTTTGTTCGATGCTTAGGATGTATTCGTGAAAACGGCTTTCGATATAGGGTGAGTTGATCGCCACGGGAGCGCAGCTTAAATGGTATTTCTGCTCCAAAGAGAGTTCATATCCGTCCGTAATCGCTGCAATCTGCATCATGCCCTGCAGGTTTTTGGCTACAAAAGGACCGTCAAAGCGCATGTTTTTGGCAAAAAACTCCAGGACTTCGTGCAGATTGTCAGTTTGCAGAATCGTTGCTACAAGCCTGGCGTGATTGAGGTTGGCCATTACCGTAAAAGGTGGAGTGATAGGGGTGAGTGAACCTTTGAGCCTGTTTTTGACCGTCTGGTGGATTCTGTGGTCCATCCCCGCGATATAGCCTTTTTCCTCCAGCCCAAAGCGGCCGGCACGGCCGGCAATCTGAATGACTTCATCGCTTTTTAAAAGCCGCACGCTTTGGCCGTCAAACTTGCTGTCTTTGCTGAATACAATGGTTTTTATCGGCAGGTTCAGCCCCATGCTGATAGCATCAGTGGCGATCAGCACCTGACTTTGGCCCTCTCTGAAACGCCTGGCCTCTTCGCGTCTGACTTCGGGGGAAAGATTGCCGTATACGACAGAAACCTCATACCGGGAAGAAAGTTTTTGTTTTAATGCCAACACCTCTTTTCGCGAGAATGCGATCACGGCGGTCTGGGGTTGGATCTTTTGCAAAGTAACGGGTTTTTCAAGCATTTCAAGCGGGTTTTTACGTTTAAATTCAACCACTTCCAACTCCTCATCCAGCCACTGCGCAATCAGCTTAATCGCTTCAAGGGCGTTTGGCGAACCGGTGAGATACACCTCTTTGGCCCCCGCGCCGATGATGGCGTTGACCCACGCCCAGCCCCGGTCCCTGTCAGCCAGCATCTGGACTTCATCGATAACGCAGCAGTCAAAATCAAATCCGTAATTCATCATCTCGATGGTGGAGCTGATATGCGTGCTCTCTTCGTCCACGATCTCTTCTTCGCCCGTTATCAGCGAGCAGTTGATCCCCTCCTGTCGCAGCTTTTCATACCCCTCCAGCGCCAGCAGGCGCAAAGGCGCAAGGTAGTAACCCGTGTCGCTTTGTTTGAGCTTTTGCATCGCCTGGTGGGTTTTACCGCTGTTTGTAGGCCCCATATGAAAGATGAGTTTACGTTTTAAGCCCCTGGCGACGGGAAAGAGGTTTTTAAAATCCTTGATCGTTTTTTTCAGCAGTTGGCGCTGGTAAAGTTCATGTTTTTGTTTTGCCACGTAATCATTGAAATAATACAGGACGCGGCGCGCGATCTTGGTACGCAGCTGCAGTTTGGATTTGAGCCTGATATCGGGTATGACGTGGGTGGTAAAAAAGGAGTGCAGGGTGCCCTGATCGATCTGTATATCGCCTTTTTGGCGCAGCATCTCATCCTGCAGCCGGTCGATATCCATGAGAAAGCGCGCCTTGTTTTCTCTGTGCATCGCTTCAAAACGCTCCTGCAGGTCAAACTTCTGGGCGTTAAAAACCTGCGCGTGGACAAGGGAGGCATCCATTTTCAAAGAAAGCGTGTAACGTACCTCGTTTTCCAGTACGATTGTTTGCTGGATTTTGCTGAAAACAATGCTTTCTTTTTCAAACGTCACCGAGAAGGGGGCAAAAAGTTTTTGCAGTATGTTTTTGTCTATCTTGGGGGCGTCGGGGGAATCGGCGGGGTCCATATCCTGCAGGGTCTGTATGATCTGGGTGAGACTGAGGTAGGGGTGGTGTGTACTTTGCAAATGCGCCGTGAGGCTATCAATCTCCTGTTGGCGTTTTTTTGCCGCTTTATCCATCGCTTTTTGTACCATCGCGATCTGTTTATCCTCATCAAGGGCGGCAAAATCCTCGGTCGGTTCAAAAGTCGTCTGCAGCTGTTTGTGAAACGTCTGTGTCTCAAACGCAAAGGCAAAGGAGGCTAAAAACTCCCCGCCGCCGTTTTGGTCGATATCGGCGCCGGTTTGTTCATATACGGTTTCGCGTGTTTTTTGAAAACGGATGTATTCAAGCGTATTGGCAACTTTTTTGGGCGTAATCTTTTTGGATTTTAAAGAACTGAGCTTTTCAATCAAAGCCTGGATCTCTTCATCGCTGCATCCAAGATCCCCGGCCAGTTGCGTGATCTTTTCCTCTCTGATGTTTCTGGCGCTTTGTTCCTGCTGTCTGCGCTCCTGCAGCCGCTTGTTTAAATACTTGATCAGCGCTTTTTTGATATGCAGCTGCGAAGTGGCCCAGAAGCGGCGGAGCGCTTTGATCTGATCGCTTCTTTTGAGTGACTGTGGCTGTAGTGACGCAAACATCGTCAACTCCAGCAACAGTTCATCTTCTAAATCCTCAATTCCCTCTTCAAAACCCTTTTGGTCAAAAAGTTTTTTGATCTGTTTGTTGAGTTTGCCCCGTTTTTTACTCACACCTCTCCTTTCGCTGCGGCTTGTTTTGGTATAATTGTACCACGTTGGGGCAAAAGGATAGATGCATATGGATGAGATACTGCTAGAAAGGCTTAAAGATATTTCGCTTTCGCTGTTTCGCAAAGATTTTTTCGGGATTTACCACGGATCGATTTCGGCCAAAGCCGCAAGCGGCAGCTTCCTGATCAATAAACGCGATACGATCTTTGACGAATTCAGCCGCGATTCCATGATCAAGGTTTATTCTTACAGCAAGGATTACCGCTGGAACGAAGCCAGTATCGACGCGGGAATCCATGAAGAGATTTACAAAAACATCTTAAGTGCGAAGTTTATCTGTTATACTATGCCCCAGTATACCACCTCTTACAGCCTTTACAACGATGTTATCGAGCCAAAAGATTATTTTGGCCAAACCGTTTTGGGCAAAGTACGGGTGTATGATCCGATGCAGTTTTTAAACTGGTACGAAAGGGCCCCCGCCGAGATTTCACAGTATTTTACGACCAAAGATACCAATTTGATGGTCATCAGGGGATACGGTATCTACGCGTATGACAGGGATCTGTTTGAACTGGTTAAAAAGATCGGTGTTTTGGAAAAAAGCTGCCGGCTGCTGAGCCTGGCCGATGATTAACCCGCCTAAAGCGTAATTTAATACGACTTTGACTACAATTACACCGTTAAGTACTATGCAATAGAATAAACTTTTTTCCTTAGGATATATGTATGATCGATTGGATGCAAAAACACAGAAAATATTTAGTTGTCACTATCTGGATCAGTACGATCGCTTTTGTCGGCGCCGGCTTTGTGGGATGGGGCAGTTATAATTACGGCAATTCCGGTTCGACGGTGGCGGAAGTGGAAGATAAAGAGATAGAGATGTCGGCACTGCAGCTGTCGTATCAAAACCTGTATGAACAGTACAACTCCATGACCGGCGGGCAGTTGACCCAGCAGCAGGCAAAGGAGATGGGCTTAGAACAGATTGCGCTGAACAATCTGCTCAACCAGGCCCATTTTGTAACCCTTGCCGATGATTACGGCATTATTGTCAGCGATGAAGAGATCGCAGGGCAGCTGCAGTCGATTTCGGGGTTTCAAAAAGACGGGCGTTTCAGCAGAGAGACTTACAAGCAGGCCCTTGCCAATATGAGTTTGAAACCCAAAGAGTTTGAATCGATGCTTGCTGATGATATCAAACTGCAAAAACTGCTTGGTCTGCTGAGCCTGCCGCAGCTGGAAAAAGAAAATAACGCCCTGGGCGCGGTGGTTGCCGATAAGCTTGAGTACAAAATGCTGAGCCTGGATGACGTGGATGTAAGCGTCAGCAAAAAAGAGATACAAGAGTATTATGATGAGTATATTCAGGAGTTTCAAACTGAGCGAAGCTATACCTTTTCAGCCGTGTATGAAGATGCCAAAGATGTAGAATATACCGCAGAAGATATCAACGCGACGTATGAAAAGATCAAATACGATTACCGTGACGACGAGGGGAAGATAAAGCCCTTGGACGATATCAGGCAGGAAGTGATCAATGCATACAAAATGCAGCGCGCCCAAAAAAGAGCGCAGGTTACATACGTCGATTTTAAAGAGGGAGAGGATTTTAAAACCAAGACGCTGAAACTCAATGAGTATGAGCGTTTTGATCCCGATGCCTGGGAAAAGATTCAGGAAGCAGACGAGGGGGACTATATTAAACCTATCGCCGATTCAGGCCGATATGCTATTTTACGCCTTGAGACAATCAATGAACCAAGTCCCAAACCGCTGGAACAGGTCAAAGATGAAGTCAGGCAGCAGGCGCTGTATGAAAAATCGCTGAAAGCGCTCAAAACCCGGGCTGAAAAGATGCAAAACAGCTTTAGCGGCACACAGACAGACGGTTATGTTACGCCTGATGATATGAGCGCGATGGAAGCGCTTAACGAATACGAAGCGGGAGCGTTTGCGAAGCATCTTTTCTCGGCAAATGAGAATGAGGGTGTCTTCAGTCAGGGTGAAAGAGCGATCGTGTACCGTATTGTCGACCAGAAACTGCAATCGGGCAGCCAAGACGTCGAAGGGACCAAAGGCGCGGTATACGAAGAAGCACTGCTTGAGCAGCTCAAAGATGAACACGACGTTCAAGTTTTTATAAAATAAAGGGGAAGGTGTTGCAAAAATCAGTCTTAGCCATTGATATAGGTTCATCCAAAGTCGTCGCCGCTATCGCCCAGCAGGAAGAGAGCAGTCCCCGTCTTCTGGGACACGGGATTGCCAAAAGCCACGGCGTGAAAAAAGGGGCTATTGTCAATATCGAACTGGCTTCCAAAGCGATCAGCAAGGCTGTCAGCGATGCCAAACGTATCTCCGGTACGGATGTAAACAGAGCGATCGTTTCGATTTCGGGCGCGTATACCAAAAGCATCAAATCCACCGGTATTGTCAATATCCCCCACCATGAGATCGGTATTAAAGAGATCAACAGGGCGATGCAGACGGCACTGTATAACGCCAATATTCCCAACGAGTACGATGTTATCCATATCCTCCCTTTTAATTTCAAGGTTGATGACCAGGAGTTTATCGAAGATCCCTACGGAATGAATGCCGTGCGCATGGAGGTAGAATGCAATGTTATCGTCGCGCAGAAATCCAGCCTGAACAACCTCAAAAAGGCGGTTAAATCCACCGGTATCGATATAGAGCGGGTGATGTATTCAGGATACGGCGCGGCGCTTTCGGTGATAAACGACGATGAACGGGAACTGGGCGTGGCCGTCATCGATATCGGCGCCTCTACCAGCGAACTGGTGATTCACAGCGGCAACTCTATCCGCCATATCGGCTTTCTGGGCGTGGGGTCCCACCATATCACCAGTGATCTCTCCATCGCCTTGAATACGCCTCTGGAGGTGGCTGAAAAGATCAAAAAAGAGTACGGCAACCTCAAAGAGGTTTCAAAAGATTTGATAGAAATCCCCACGATGCAAAACAGTGAGCACAAAGAGATCAGTCTGGAGATAGTGCACGGCATTATCAACTCCCGTATTGAAGAGACCTTTATGATCCTGTCTTCACTGGTAGAAAAGAGCGGCTTGAAAGATCACATCGGAACGGGTATAATACTCACAGGGGGCTTAACGAATCTGCAGGGCCTTAAAGAGGCAGTCGAGCCCTTTTTTGACGATCACGCAATCAGGGTGGCCAAACCGCGTGAGATGGACGGAATGTTTGATCAGCTCAAAGATCCTGCTTATGCCGTGATTATGGGAATGGTGTTGTATGATATGGGAGCCTTTACCGAGTATGAAATTGACAGCAACAACAAACTGCAGACATACAAAGAAGAGTTGCCCAATAAAAACTTAAACAATATTAAACCCGCGCAGCAGGAAGAGGAAGATGAAGAGGATTTTAAAATTGAGGAGAAAAAACCTAAAATAAAATCCCAGATTGCCGATTTTGCTAGAAATGATTCACAGTCATGGTATAACAAGCTGATTCAGTGGGCAAAAAACCTTTTTTAGGGAGCAGATATGAGTGATTTTAATGTAGAGATTCAAGACGGAGTAATGGGCGCAAAGATAAAAGCGATCGGAGTCGGCGGGGGCGGCGGCAATATGATCAACCACATGATCAATGACGGAGTCGGCGGGATTGATCTTATTGTCGCCAACACCGACGCGCAGGCGCTTTCTTCATCCTTGGCCCCGATGAAGATACAACTTGGCGAAAAGCTGACCAGAGGACTTGGCGCGGGTATGAAGCCCGATATAGGCAAGGAATCTGCCGAGGAAACCTATGAAGAGTTGAAAACAATGCTTGAAGGCGCTGATATTGTTTTTGTTTCTTCCGGTCTCGGCGGCGGAACGGGTACCGGCGCGGCTCCCATCATTGCCAAAGCGGCAAAAGAGGTCGGTGCGCTGACGGTATCGGTTGTGACCAAGCCTTTCAAGTTTGAAGGCAAGAAACGGGGCAAGCTGGCCCAAAACGGTTTGGATGAACTCAAAAAGGAGAGCGATTCGCTCATCGTTATTCCAAACGATAAGCTTTTGGCCATCGTTGAGAAAAACATGGGGCTTAAAGAGAGCTTTAAGATGGTTGACGATATTTTAAGCAGAGCCGTCGGCGGCGTCAGCGATATGATCCTTTCCCACGGTGCCAGCGATATCAACGTGGATTTTGCCGACATCAAAACGGTTATGAGCCACAAGGGTATGGCGCTGATGGGTATCGGGCACTTTCAGGGCAACAATGCCGCATACGAAGCGGTAAAAGATGCCACCGAATCGCCGCTTTTGGATAATGTCAGCATAAACGGTGCGATGGGTATTCTGGTCAATATCTACATGCATCCCGATTATCCGATCCTTGAAGTTAGCGAAGCGATGACGATGATTGAGGATTTAGCCGATGAGGATGTGGAATTTATCTGGGGTACGACTACCGACGACAGCGTTCCAATCGATGAGATCAAAGTTACTATCGTGGCAACGGGCTTTGAAAAAGAGGAGCCAAAAAGCGTTAACAAGGTCGAAGTCAGCCAGGAAGCCAAGCAGGAAGCTATCCGCGAAAAGAAACTGCAGCAGCGTAGAGTCGTGGGCGGATACGATATGAGTGAAAACGAAGATTACTTAGATATCCCTCCTTTTATGCGAAACCAGCGAGATTAACGCATAGCAGCCCCATAAAGCGGGCTGCACCTGTATGAACCCCTGCCGGATATGCAAAATCCCCACGAAAAAACTCTTAATAGATAAAATATATCATTACTGTGAAGCTTGCGAATATATCTTTTTGGACAGTGAGTATTTTTTAAGCGCAACGGAGGAAAAAAAGGTTTATTCTCTGCATGAGAACAGTATTGAAAACAGCGGCTATGTAGCTATGTTTGAACGTTTTTTAAAGCCCGTGCTGCCTCTGGGAACTTCGGGTAGAGATGTACTTGATTTTGGTTGCGGTCCCGGACCGGTACTGGCTCAGCTTTTAGAGCAAAAGGGGTATAAAAGCAGTATTTATGATCCCTGCTTTTTTCCCGATACAAAAGTATTACAAAAGCGATACGATCTTATCGTCAGTACCGAAGTATTTGAACATTTAAGCGATCCGTTGAGGGTAACAGAGACGATTGCGGGGCTTTGTAAGCCAGGCGGTACCATTGCCGTTATGACGCGTCATCATGACAATGACCGTAATTCTTTTGCCAGCTGGTATTACAGGAACGATCCCACCCATATAGGTTTTTTTACCCGCAAAACTTTTGCAGTTTTGGCCAAAAAGTGCGGATTGCGACTTGGCTACTGTGACGGCAGGGAAGTAGCGGTGATGACAAAAGTTTAGCTTTGCAGCTGTTTTTGGTCCCGGTGCATATGCAGGTCGTTTTCAAAGTAGATACTTTGTGAAGGAAAAGCAAACTCTGCCCCGTGGCTTTTGACGATACGCATGATCTCCAAATAAACATCCTGCTTGATCTCTAAGTACTGCTGCCACTGTGCCGTTGCGGTAAAGAAATAACAAAAGATACTCAAACTGCTGTCGGCAAACTGGTCAAAATAGATAAAGATCGTTTGCTGGTCGATATCGTCTCTGTCGTGCAGCATATCGCGCAGATCGTTTACCACACCCTCAATCTGCGCGGCACTGGTAGAGTAGGTAAGGCCAAGGCGCATATTGATCCGTCTGATGCCGCGTCTGGAAAAGTTTTCTATCGGGTTGTTGGCCAGGTTGGCGTTTGGCACCGTGATCAAAGAGTGTTCAAAGGTTCTGATCTTGGTTGAGCGGATACTGATCTCTTCGACAATCCCCTCAACGCCTCCGCCTTTGATCCAGTCGCCGATTTTCAGCGAGCGGTCGGCAAAGATCATGATACCGCCAAAGAAGTTTGCCACCGTATCCTTGGCCGCCAGCGCAAATGCCAGGCCGCCGATACCAAGAGAGGCGACAAAGGTTGAGATATTGATATCCCACTGTTCCAGTACCGCTACGGCTCCCACAATGACGATAAAAAAACGCGCCAGTTTAATGGTAAGCGAACTGATCTCTTCGGCCAGGTCGATATTGGATTTGACAAAGGTTTTTTCCACCACCCGTTTAAACAGCGCGACGGTATTATAAATCGCCCAGAAGAGTATAAAGATAATGATACTTTTTAAGACGCTATCGACAAATGCAATAGAGATACCGGCGACTTTCAAACTCACCGAAATGCCTACGATAAGAATCGCCGCGCGTATAGGGCCGTGGATTATCGTAAGGACTTCATCGTCGATGTCGGTTTTGGTTTTTTTGGTAATTCTGCGCAGGAGGGAAAAGAGGAAATCTAATATTATATTTCTGAAGATCAAAAACAGCAGCAATACGCCAAAGGCGGTTGCGTACTGGATCATGTCGATTGTGGGCATCAACTTTTCTTGTTTTGTTTATACTCGGTAATCATAGCCAGGGCTTCATCTTTCAGCAGCAGTTTTTCTTTTTTCATTTTTTCCAGTTCAAAATCATCTTTTGGCGCTCTGCCTTCTTCTACATCCGTTACTTTCTGGTCAAGATCGTTGTGCTTTTCAAAAATCTTGGCAAAGTGCGCGTTTTGCTGCTTAAGCTCGCTGATTTCGTCTCGGTATTCGTGTAACATATCTATCCTTTTTTTAAAGCTATTCTATCAAAAGATTCTTAATCACTGCGCTCATTGTCATTTATATGAACAAATGTTACTATCAAAAATTCTTTTTCACATTAATTGCTTTCCTGTATATTGAGTACCATTTATAAATAAGTAATTTCTTTCTTTATATTTTGTAACTTCAAATTTTTTATAATTTTCTAAAGACTCTTTTAATTCAGATTCTAGTCTTTTTTTAGTTTTATCTAAATCTGGTTCACGATCATCAACACATATTCTAAACTTATAACTAATGTTCTCGGATTTAATTGTTAGATGAATTACGTATATATCATTTCCTTGAAAGTTTTCTGTAGTCTTTTCAACATTGTGGTTTTGTATTTTATTTCCGCTTGTTTTTAAATTTTTCATTTTTTATCCTCGTATAATAAATTACAGGCACCAAGTTACCCCAAAGGAGCATGGGTGCCTA
>CAYUAC010000021.1:0-4147 GCA_964442515.1 uncultured Campylobacterales bacterium
CTTTTTCTTTTTAGCCTTCTACGGGGCCATGGTTCTGGTGTGGATTCAACTACTGCCGGAGACTTCGCCAAAGACTAAAGATCAAAATCCTATCAAAGATTACTGGAGCGTTATCAGCAGCCCGATCGCTTTTTTCCTGGCCATGACCGCAGCCTTTGCCATGAGCGGAATGTTTGTATTTATTACCAAATCCTCTTTTATTTATATGGATTATTTCGGATTGGATAAAGACCTCTTTACGCTGTTTTTTGCGATGAACGTGGCAACCCTGATGGTGTTTAACCGGGCCAATATCGCGCTTTTAAAACGTTTTGACAGAAAAACGCTGGTCCTTGCCGGGACGCTGGTGCAACTTGTTAGCGCGCTTGTGCTAAGTACAAATACGCTGTTAAACGGAGCGAATCTGGCGGTGACGATCATGTTTTTAATGACCTTTGTGGGGTCGCTTGGCTTGATCTTTGGCAATATCATTTCGCTGGTGCTGGGGTTTTTCCCAAAATTCAGCGCCACGGCTAATGCCGTGATCGGGGTGATGGGGTTTGCAACTTCGTCGGTGATGGGTACGCTGGCAGCGACGCTGCTGCCGGCGGGCAAACTCTACGCGGTGTTTTTGTTTATGATCCTGACGGCGGGATTAAGCCTTGGGGCTTTTTTGCTTGCCAGGGCCAAAATCCGCGCGCTGCAGATTCATGAACGCTAATTTTCCAGTAGCATCTTGTCGATGAGTTCAAATACTTCTACGCTGGCATCTTCTGAATCTTTGAAATGTTCCAGGATATATTTTGGATCATTGTCGTTTTTCTCATACACGTAGCCCAGAGCTTTGTTGATTCCCTGGTGAACACGTTCATGGGGTCCCTGGAGCTGTTTATACGCCTGGGTGTGGCCAAAGTGCTTTTTACCCGTACTTGCGTACCATTTGCCAAGCCGGCAGTTTTGCGCATCGCCCAGTGATTTCAAGTCGTGTTTGAACGCGCCTTTGTACCCTTTGACTTTAAACAGCACGTGATCGATCTTGGCCAGAGAGGCAAAGACTTCGGTCGTAATCTGTTTGGAATCGGTTTTGATTGTGTTGGAATGGGTAACCAGATTGTCAAATTCGTCTTTAAAGGTTTCGATATGTTCGTTTGAGCCGCTGGAAACCTTTTCCAGATCTTCGCTTTGTTCCAGCATCGTCGAAGCGCTTTGTTTGAGCGTACTGATGTTGATCTCTACTTCCTGAGTAGCTTTTTGCGTGCGTTCGGCCAGTTTGCGTACTTCGTCGGCGACTACGGCAAAGCCCCTGCCGTGTTCTCCGGCCCGTGCGGCTTCGATAGCGGCGTTGAGTGCCAGCAGATTGGTCTGATCGGAGATATCCTTGATCAGGTTGATCACTTCGGTGATGCGGTCCACGCTGTTTTGCAAATCCTGCGCGTTTTCCCTGGAGTGGTTGGAGGATTCGGCGACCTTCTCAAGTCCGCTGACCAGTTCATTGGCGGTGTCGTTGAGGGTGTGGATGCTTTGCGTGTAGTTGTCTGAAAGGTTTTCAATCTCCTCGGCACGTTCAAGGTTGCCCTCAATAGACCCCTGAATCTGGTTGAGGTTGTTGTCACATCCGCCGATCATCAGTTCCAGCAGCGGTTTTTCAAACTCGTGCTGACTTTGTGCCTCTTGCGCCGAAGCCTGGTTGGCTTTTTCACTGTCAAGTTCTCTTTTAAGCGATTCGTTTTCTTCCTGCAGGCTTTGGACCTGTTCTTGCAGTTGTGCGATCTTGCTTTCCTGCTGCGAATTGTTGCCAAACATTGTGTACTCCCTCTGTTATGTTGCCTTAATTGTACATAAAATTCTCTGAATTACAAGTATTACTCACCCTTATTATAAAAATTTTCTGAATCTTTGATCGCTTTGCGTGTAAAAACGGGACCGATGAGTTCAAAAACAACGGTCGATCCGATGATGATAGGCAGGATCAGGTCTCTGTACTGGGGGTATTGCTGCGCCGCCATCAAAGCCATCCCCACCGCGACGCCGGCCTGTGGAAACAGGGTCATGCCAAGGCGGTTTTGCACAAATGAATCCTGATCCATCGCTTTGGCACCCAATCTTGCGCCAAAAAAGATACCGACAAAGCGCGCGGCGATATAACCCGCACCCGCGATTCCTACGCTCAGTAGAGCATCTAAGTGCAGCGAGGCGCCCGCCAGCAGAAAAAAGATGATCAAAAATGGCCACTCAAAGCCCTCGATCGCTTCAAAGGGGCGGTGGTGGTGCAGCGCGAAGTTGGCTACCGTAGCTCCAAGGACCATCGAAGCAAGCAGAGGAGAAAAATCGAAATATTTTGCCAGCGATACGGTCAGAAATACCGCGCCCAGCGCTTCGGCCTGCGTGGGTTCACCGGGTCTGATGCGCCCGGTGACCCATGCGATGACGATACCAAAGACCAGTCCCAGCCCCACACTGCCGAAAAGTTCGATAAAGCCGTCCATCAAGTGCTGCATCCATTGCGAATTGGTCCCGATAATTCCGACAAAGGAGATACAGACGGTAAAGATGATCAGCCCCCACAAGTCATCGATAGCTACAATTTCCAGTACGTTTTCACTGAAATCGTTTTTGACCTTTAACTCATTGATCACGTCATACACCGCAGCCGGAGCCGAGGGGGAAGCGATCGCTGCCAGAATAAGCGCGGCGGCAGGCTGCATTCCAACCAGTGCCAAAACGGCAAAAACCGCGATAAAGGCACCAGCAACTTTAAAAAGCGAGGTGCCGATGACGGCTTTGCCCGCTTTTTTAAACTTATTGATCGTAATCTTTTGGCCCAGTAAAAAGCCGATCATGCCAAGGGCGATATCGGTGATGACTACAAACCAGTTGTCTATAAATACCCGGGGCAGCAGATCCAGGATATGGGGTCCCACAAGAACCCCGCACAGCAGCAGGATCGTTACTCGTGGCAAAAAGGTAAAACGCCCCGTAATATCGGCAACCAGACCCAGCATAAACAGTGAACCGAGTGTAAAGATGACAATATTTTGTTCATTCATAAAATCAGCCTTTAGTACGCCGTGCTCTTTTGCGCCCTGAACAAGACTGTTCATATACGCTTTTGTAAAGTAATTGTAACACAAAGACTAAAGGCGAAAATAACTTTTTGTCTGTATAATGAAGTAATTTTTCCATTAAAAGGCGGTTTTATGAGCAATACGGGCCAATTAAAAGAGTTTTCCTACTTTCTGCGCGTCAGCAGAAACGATATTATCGAACGCTGGCTGGAATCCGATGAGGTCAAAGAGATATTTTTAAAGCATGCGTTGATCATCTCTGCACCTGACAAAGATATCTTTTATGATTTTTTTGACTGCTTTATCAGTGTAATGCAGTGGGATTTGACAATCGGTGAATGTCCGGCGAAGATGAAATTCCTGACGCTTTTAAAGCAGCACCACATTACTATAGCCGAATTGTTCAACCTTATGGCCGGGCTTAAAACGATCGTGGTCAGTGAACTGTATGAAAGGGAGTTTTTATCTTTCGGGCTGCTCAAAGACATGGAGAAGGTAGTGCTTGGTATCAGTAATGAACTCTCTGTCGCCTATGAAAACATTCTGGAAGAAAACGCCAACTTTCACGATGAAAACGCCAACCTGCTCAACGAGTACAAAAAGGCCGTGGATTTGAGCAATATCGTTTCAAAGACCAACACCAAAGGCGTGATAACCTACGTCAACGACAAATTCTGCGAAGTCAGCGGGTATGCGCGCCACGAACTGCTGGGAAAACCCCACAACATCATCCGCCACCCCTCCATGCCAAGCAGCGCCTTTAAAGACCTGTGGGATACGATCAAAAGTAAACGGCCGTGGTACGGGCTGGTGACCAATATGAAAAAGGACGGGCGTAAATATATCGTCGATACGGTGGTGATCCCCATTATCGATATTGACGGTGATATCGTCGAGTACATCGCTATCCGTCATGAAGTAACCGAGTTTGAAGAGACAAAAGAGCAGTTAAGAACGCTTAACAGCGCGATGAAAAACAAGGTAGACGAACTCTACAACATGACCGCCACGCTGGAAGAAGAAGCCAGTATCGACGGTCTGACGGGGGCGTATAATAGAATGAAGTTTGAAAAAAGCTTTGAGTTTGAAGTGGACAAGGCAAG
>CAYUAC010000021.1:4247-17623 GCA_964442515.1 uncultured Campylobacterales bacterium
TGCTGCCTGATGAAACGCGTATTCAGTTTTTTGAACGGGTGGACCGGGCATTGTACAAAGCCAAGGAAGCAGGCAGGAATATGGTGGTCAGCGCGCAGGAGGGGTAGTGATATAACAAAAAAATATTGCCTATTAATAAACTGCTTAAAAATGGGTTAGAATTTGTATCTTTAATTTTCACACTGTTTTATCAACCCTAGTATGGCAGGCAATAGTGTTGATAAAAAGATACACAAAACGATAGGAGAAAACAACCATGCAAAAGCTCAACGAACTATCCCTAAAACAAAGAGAAGAACTTTTTAGACAGCTACGTATCTCAATTACGCATCACTCAAACGCAATGGAAGGTACCACATTATCATACGGTGAAACGAAAGAGTTACTTGAACTTGGACACACAGCAGGGCATAAGCCGCTTGGTGAACAGCTTGTGATACTAGGCTTTGCAAAAGCGTATGATGTGATAGTTCGTGAAGCATCAAACAAGGAAAATGTTATTGATAGCAGTTTTATAAAAGATATTCATACCATTATGTTTGAAGATGCATTAAAAGTAAGCCCTCAGTATGTGTCTAAACCCATAGGTGCATATAGATTAGATGAGCGGTATATAAAAGGGGTGGACATAAAACTTTCTTTGCCGCATATGATTTCAAACGACATTGAAAATTTACTCTATCGATATTCTAGCAATAATATGGATTTGCTTGATATAGCACAATTTCATATATTGTTTGAACAAATACATCCGTTTGCCGATGGAAACGGACGAGTAGGAAGACTCATAACGGCATATCAAGCTATTCAAAACAATATCATTCCGCCGCTTATTGAAAATGAACAAAGAAACGAGTACCTCAAAGCGATAAAAGATAAAGAGCAATTGAGTGAATTCTTACGCCAAAGTATCAATAAGAGTTTAAAGCTAATAGACTCATGAAACCACATAGCCCAGATCAAAAACGAAAATCTGAACGAACTGTTTTTTCAATTTAACGCCTTGGATACGATATATGCCGTTGATGAAAATTTTGTACAGATTTCACCGATTTTTAGCAGAAACAGTCAGAGTGCTGAACATATAGATAAACTCAACGATACTTTAAAAAAATACACCCATCTGGACGGCAAAGAACATTACCTCAGTTCACCGTATATATCAACAAAAAGCAACAAATATGTCATTACCCTTGTTATCAAAGTTGAAGACAGGCTGATTGCTTTGGATTTTGATCTATATAAACTTTTACAAGATTTTAATTATACGGGATTTATGTCAAAACTCTTTTTATTCTGTACAAAATGCGTATATGGAATTATAGGATTGAGTTTGGCACTGTTTGCCGTCATTTTGGTTTGTTATGCCATCTATGATTTTTTGAAATTCTTTACAGACCAAAACATGAGTATTTTGCAGTCCTCTTTTAAATCCCTCATCGCTTTAACACTTGGTTTGGCTATTTTTGATCTGGCAAAAAACCTGTTAGAACACGAGGTGGTATTGAAAGATTACCACAGTAAGGCCCACGGAGGCAACGAACTTTTGGTAAAGTTTTTAATTTCTATTGTTATAGCTTTATCGATAGAAGCCCTTATGATGGTTTTTAAAATTGCGGTAAATGATTACAGAGATATTTTATACGCAGTTTATTTACTGTTGGCTGTGGGGTTTGTACTGATCTCTTTGAGTCAGTTTAACAAGCACTTGCCAAAAAGCGGCCGGCAGGTGTGAAAACATAAAGATTCGTGAAGGCTTTGTACTTTTGCTATAATTGACCCAGTTTAAAAAAAGGAGCCTGCCTATGGACAGCGTTTTACTGGAGTTTTCCATGTTTCCCACCGACGTGGGCGAGAGCAAAAGCGACTACGTAAGCAAAGTGATCGATTTTATTCACAACAGCGGGGTAAAGTATAAGCTTACGCCGATGTCAACCGTGATCGAAACCGATTCGATGGCTAAGGCGCTGCAAATCGTCGAACAGGCCGCTTCGATACTGGAACAAGACAGCAGCCGGATCTATTCGTGCATTAAAATCGATTATCGAAAAGATAAGCAGGACCGGATGCAGGGCAAGCTTGATTCGGTGCGTACAAAACTGGATAAAAGGATCAATACATGAGATTAAACAGCAATGAACTCAGCGCGAAAGAACATTACCGACTCTTAGCCGGTACGGTTATTCCCCGTCCCATCGCGTGGATCAGTACCAAAGGCAGTGACGGCAGCTGCAATCTGGCGCCATTTAGCTTTTTTAACGCCGTTACAACCGATCCTCCCATCCTCAGCGTATGTATCGGCAACAAACCGGAAGGCGGTCCCAAAGATACGTTTAAAAACCTCAAAGAAACGGGAGAGTGCGTAATCCATATCATCGATGAGAGCCTGGCTGATGCGATGACGCTGAGTGCGGGCAAGTATGAATACGGCGAGTGCGAAATCGAAAAAGCAAGGCTGCAGACATTAAAGGCACAGCAGGTAAATGCCGATATTATCAAAGGCGCAAACGTCGCTTATGAGTGCAGGCTCCATGACGCCATAGAGGTGGGCAACAAGCCCATGAATGTTGTGTTCGCGGAGATTTTATGCTATCATATAAATGATAAAGCTTTGCTAGAAGACGGTGTCGATGAGACCCAAATCAAAGCTTTAGGCAGGCTTGGAGGCAAAAACTATATCAGGTTTGATTCCAGCCAGATTTTTCAAAAACAGGACAACAGATGATACCTTTTAGCGACGAAGAGTTACAGGAACCGGTCGAAAAATGTATTGAAAAAATCCGCCCGTCCATTGCGCTTGACGGCGGGGATATAAAATTAATAGATATAAAAGAGGGCATTGTGTACGTGCAGCTTCTGGGTGCCTGTGTAGGGTGTGCCAGCAGCGGGACAACGCTCAAATACGGGGTGGAAAGACAGCTTCGTATCGATATCCATCCCGAGTTGGAGGTTGTGAACGTACAAGCCTGAGAAAAAGGATGCATGTGAACGTTAAATCATTATTAAGTAAAGCCGAAACAAAGTTTATCAATAAAAATTATGACGAAGCGATGACCATTTACGGACTGCTGCTCAATGAAAACCCCAAGCTTACTGAAGCCAAGGTCGGGGTGTTTTTAAGCGATATCGGGGCGCAAAACAGCGAGGAAGCCCAGTCGCTGTATGAGTATTACCAGATTATCAAAGACAAAGACCGTGACGCAGATGCGGTGATTTTGGATCTGGTCGAATCCATAGAGGGGAACCGGGCCAAAATCCAGCAGCTTCTTAGCGACCCGATTGCAGAACAGATTGAGCAGGAAGACGGAATTAAATACAGCGATTTTAAAAAGCTGGTTAACCAAAACGGCAGCTTTAAAAAAACATTTGAAAACATTATGTTTTCCACCCGTGTGATTATTTCGAGCAAGCAGGAGTTTGTGGATTTTGTCACATTGTTGATTGACAACGGTTTTGAGCGTATGGCGCTGAGTTATCTTGATCACGCGCCCAAACCCTTTGAAAAAGATCAGGAACTGTTAGCACTGTATAAAAGAGTGCAAAAGTGATCCTCAAAACGCCCCACGGCGTTTTTTGTGATGATACCAAGCAGTTAGACGAGGGGATGACTTTTGTCAAAACCGCGCAAAATATCAAATATTTTGACGGTAAAGGTCCCTCGGTCAGCTCGCGGGTACTGCTACAAAAGCTTGACTTGCAGAAGATGAAAGTAGCGGGCATCACCGGCACCAACGGCAAGACGACAACGGCCGCGGCGATCTATTCGTTGCTGCTGGATCTGGATAAAGGCGTGGCGATGCAGGGCACGCGCGGCTTTTTTATCAATGAATACAGGATCAGCGACTATACCCTTACCACCCCTTCTATCTTAGAAACGATCGCGCACATGTATGAGGCCGCGCAGAGCGGGTGCGAATATTTTGTGATGGAGGTCAGTTCTCACGCTATCGCGCAAAACCGAATTGAGAACCTGCCCTTTGCTCTTAAAGTTCATACCAACGTCACCAGCGATCATCTGGATTACCACGGCTCACTCGCGCAGTACCGGGCGGTGAAGCAAAGCTTCTTTGCCGACGCGGCCCCAAAGCTTATAAACAGGGATGAAGGCTTTGAATGTAATACCGCAAACGCGCAAACTTACGGCGTGGAAAACCCGGCGACTTTTAAGATACGGGCATATCAGCTAAGCGGCGGGATCAACGCGGTTTTGACCCATTTTGACAAAACGTATACGTTTCACTCTCCGCTTCGCGGGAATTTTAATCTTTATAATATCACCGCCGCTATAGCCGCGGTTAAAATGCTTACCGATGCGCCGATGGAGCGCATTATGGAGGAAGTAGAGCATTTTGGCGGCGTCAGCGGCCGGATGGAAGTTGTCAGTGAGGAGCCGCTGGTGATCGTGGATTTTGCCCACACCGCCGACGGTATTGCCAAAGTGATTGAAAGCTTCGCCGGAAGCGATACGGTCGTGCTCTTTGGCGCCGGAGGCAACAGGGACAAAAGCAAGCGCCCGCTGATGGCCAAAGCCGCAGCCGGGGCCAAACGGGTGTATGTCACCAGCGACAACCCCAGAGACGAAGACCCCGAAGCGATTATAGATGATATCATGCCCGGATTTTACAGCACCGAGAAGGTGCGCAGGATAGCAGACAGAAAAGAAGCGATTGAGACAGCCATAAACGAACTTGGCAAGGGCGAAACCCTGCTGATCCTTGGCAAGGGTGATGAGAGTACCCAGGAAATCGGGGGTGTAAAACATGCCTTTGACGACAGGGAAATAGTAAGAACTGTTCTGAAGCATAAAATGGCATAGTTTTTGCTTTTTAACGGTAGATAAAACTGCCGGAAAAAGGGGGAATCTATGCGCTTTTTGTTCATTGTACTGTTTGCCGCAACGCTGCATGCTGCATACAACCCCTTTTTTAGTGAAAAACCCAAAGAGCCGAAACCGCAAATAAAAAAATCCGTTCCCAAACCCGCTCCGTCTCCGAAACTTTCCCCTTTGACTCAGATTGATATTACGTATTTCGGTTATGTGCAAACAGATAAAGGCCAGTTTGCTTTACTGGAAATGCAAAATCGGACCTTTGCTATCCGGCAAGGGGGCAACCTGTATCACGGCAGCAGTGCAATCAAGGTCGTAAAAGTCAGCAGTAATGCTATTGTTCTTAAAAATGCCGGCAAATATAAAACCGTCTACTTTTCACAAAAAGAGCAGTGATGCGTATCAACGGAATAATAATCGTTTTGGTTTTGTTTGTTTTGAGCGGATGCGGTACGGCAAAAAAGACGATTGAACCTATCCAAAAGCCCAGACAGGCAGAGCAAAAACAACCCAGACCCGCGATGCAGACGGTTCAGGTCGATGCGCAACACTTTTCCTTTGAACCCCAGACAATCCCGGAAACTACCCGTATAAAAAAAATCAGGGTAATGGGTGCCAGTATCAGTGAAACGATCTCTTTAATTTCAGAAGCTACCGGTGAGAGTATCGTATTCCAACTGCAATCGCAATCTTTAAACTTTGAGAACACGGGTAACAGCCAAAACAGTGCACAAGATGATGACGATGAAAGCAGTACACAGGAGATGATGCACGAATCAAAGCTTTATTTCAACGCATCGAATCTGTCGCTTGGGAAACTGCTGCAAAAAACCGTGGGTAATAAATTAAGCGTGAGTTACGAACAGGGGTCGTTTTACCTGGGAGACGTAAAAAGCGTGACACTTAAGATTCCGGCTATTAAACAGCTGGGGGAATCCATTGTCAATTCTTTGCAAACGTTTGGGGCTAACAAAGTGGTGTATGATACGGTGACGTCATCGATCTCTTTTTCTGCCAGAACAAAGGAGTATGAAGAGATTATGCACTATTTGAGTGTTTTGCGTGATAATCTGTATGTGATCGAATACGATATGCAGATTTACAGTGTCGAACTCAGCGATGAATTCAGTCTCGGAATCAACTGGGAAGCAATCCCCTCTGCCTCTAATAATCTTGGTATCAGTTTTGAAAGCGCCTCCTCGCTTGGATCGGGCAACGCGTTTGCGCTTGGGGTTATCAAACAAAGCAGCGATTATGCTTCAGCGACGGCGATTATGCAGATGCTGGAGCAGTTTGGCACGGTTGAAAGCATCCAGAGGCCTAAGCTTTTAGGGTTGGCCGGAACGGATGTAACTCTGCAGGACGGTACGCAGGAAAGTTACATCAAATCCTTTGAAACAACCTTTGTCGGTGACAGCGGAGCCCAGACATCGACTAAAAGCGCTACGGCCCTCAGCGGTCTTGATATAAAGCTAAACTCAAATATTTTGGATAAGACGGTAATGACAAAGATCGATATAGATATGAATGATATCGTAGGTTATACGGGCTTTAGCATTAATAATCAGGAATATCGGCAACCAAAGATAAGTACCAAAAAGATTAGCAACACCGTCCGGGTCCGTCCCGGGGTACCGATTGTGATATCGGGTCTTTTCAAACAGAAACAAAGCAGCAGGCACAGCGGGGTTCCGGGTACCAGCGGAACAATTTTAAACAATGTCACCGGCAGCGATTATGAGAGTTCGGTCAAAAGCGAAACCGTCATTATCGTCACGCCAAGGGTGATCAAATATGAACTGAAGTAGATTCGTATGGCTATTTTCAGTGCGGGGTGCATTGCGGTTGAAAGCAGAAAGAAACTGCGTAAAAAGATTTACAATACTGCCAAAAACGATCTGGACAGTCCCGCAATGCAAATGGCGCTTAAAGCAGGCAGGAATTATGTCAACTACATCGCGTTTTTGCCAAAAGAAAAGCTGCAGCGGCAAAATGTTTTAGACTGCGTTGCTAAAAGCAGCGGTCGTGCGGTCGTGGTCTTTGAACTGGACTTTAAGCACGTGGGTGTCGTGTGTGAAGAGGGAAAAATAGTGGATTATCTGCTGGATAAGCCCGAAACCTTTGCCAGGGAACGCGATTATAACGTAATACTGGCCGATAATCTCAGCGGTCCCAAACTCACCCATGTCAATTTGAAGCAGCAACAGTTGGCGGGGTTTATAACCAAAACCATGAGCTTGTTTTTTATTGCGGCTATGAGTGTAGTGCTTTATGGCGGCTATATCCAGATGGAAAAGATGCGCGAATACAAAGAGGTAAAAGCCCAGGTAAAGCAGGAGTATAAAAGCTTGCTTCAAAGCAAGTTTGAACGTGCAAAGCATAAAATCCGGCGTGTCGATACACTGCGGTGGCTGGGGCAGGTTGAGGATGTTTGCAAAAAAAGCGGATCGAATTTAAAACAATTTGTGTATAATGAAAAAAGTTTTTGCGCACAGATTAAAGCAAAAAACAAAGAGGAAGTATTGGCGTATCTGCCTTCAAATACGCGCTTGATCGAAAATAATAGTAAGGAGTTGGTGCAATACTGTTATGAAAAAATTTAACCTGCTGCTAATCGCGCTTTTGGTGCTTACAATTTTAACGGTAGCAGGTTATATCTACTTTCTGCAGATGGATTCTGCAAACGCAAAACTCAAAAACGAGATCAGACAGCTGCAGCAGCTTAAAGGTGACGTACAAGAAGCCGTGGTGGCACCGATGGGGACAAAAGCGCTCCTTGAGAAAAAAAGTGAATACCAAGAACTGCTGCAAACATATGAGTTAAAAGCAAAAATCGGTATAAAAAAAAACACGCTTGAAATCGATGGAAAAATCCGCAGCAGTCAGGATTATATGATGCTCAAACGCCTTTTGGCAATGATAAAAAGCGATCAGGCGACCCTGGAAAACGTATGTATCGGACAGGGGTGCAATGAACATCAGTATGGATTTGTACTGCGATTTTCCCCTTTTGTCTTAAAGTACGAATGATTTTGTCGATATAGGTAAAACAGACTATGCACAGGGACGGTGCAAAATATTGCTAAAAAGGATGAGCAGATGCAACAAACGACAATGAGAAACGGTATCTCACTGGTTGAGATGATGATCGCTATTATACTATTTGGGGTGATCAGTATTATAGGGTACAAGTATTATACAAACTTCATGAACACAAGCCTGTCGGGCCAAAAAGCAAGAGTAGCCGCCGTGGTTGATCAGGCAAGACAGTTGTCAAACGGGTATGACGTGTATAAAGCACAGTTTGGCGTTGCTCCAACAAGTGAACAAAATCTGACCGCAGCCAATGCTATGATCTTGACAGAAATACCCGAGGGAATGGAAGCAATTACTGGAAGCACCACGAATACCTGGAGCCTAAGCACTACTGCAGAGGTTGACGGTGATACGGATAATGATGATCATGCGTTTGTTTATCCGGTGGATACAGGTGTTGATGCCGATGATTTGCAGTATTGTAATATCGTTAATAATTTAGCAGATTCATCAAGAGATTTAAATTCTACTACGGTACCCACAAATGAAAATAATGCATATACTGCAGGTTTGGAAACGTTTTTTTGTATAGACAGTGCCGGGGATGGAACAGGCACAACCGAAATTATGTTTGTCAAAGCCCTCAACTAACCGTTGAAACCCGCTTTTTCACTGCTTGAACTCACCGTAGCCATCGCCCTTGCAGGGGTGATGGCGGCACTGTTTTACTCCTATACCAATTTTTCTTTTTTTGCCAATAAACAGATGCAGACCACGTTGCAAAGCCACTTTGGCACCATCAGCGAAGCGGTGCTTCAGTGCAAAGCCCTCAGCAATGCGTTTCCTACCCAAACCGACGGCACGCCCGCAAGTGATACGGCTGTTAGCAGCCTGCAGTGCCAAAGCGATCCGGCCTATATGATTGACGGACATGAAACGACCTTTATCCCCAAAGCTCCTACAGGGTTTGATCCCTACACAGCAACACAAAGCGGGAGTGCTTTTTATTTTACCACCGCTGCTGCGACGGATACAGCGTATGAAGAAGTTTTGCTTGATCTTAACGGCAGTTATTCAGACCGTCAGTACGAACTTGGCTACAGCGCGGGGACACTCAACCTTCGGTTTTATATCAGCCGCTGAGTTTATGGTATAATTTTTGGCATGAACATACAGCGGCTTTTAACCCCAAAACAGCTTGAAGTCTGTCAAAAAGAGCAGAATTACTACAAACATATCGGCGTTTCCAAATCCCTCCCGCAGATTGCTATGGAACACCGCTTTATAAAAAAAAAGCAAAAAGAAGCGCATAATTTAGAACTGCTCAAAGAGTATGAGTTTTTAATCGCAAAAGAAGATGCCCAAACCCTGGTCATTGAAGTTAAAAACCTCCTTGGCAAAAAAACACTGGCGCAGCTGCAGCAAAAAGTAAAAAAACAGATTAGACAAAACGTCATTCCCGTGCGGGAATTTGACAGCCGGTTTGCGGGTATCATGGATATCGATCCTGCACAGATTGAAAGCAGTATCAAGCGCTTCAACGCCGGCCAGGGCGATGAGGTCCAGATCGCGCAGCTGTTTGATCAGATACTTAGCCTCGGTGTCAAGCGCCAGGCCAGCGATATCCATATCAACGCGTATGAGGATTTTTGCTGGCTTCGGTTTCGTATGCAAGGAAGCGTGCAGGCTAAGTTTGTGCTCAGCCACGAGTTGGCAAGGCGGTTTTCTTTTATTGTTAAAGAGCGCTGCGGGCTGGATCTTGTCAACGCCCAGATCCCGCAAAGCGGCAGCTTCCAGGCAGAGATTTTAAAAAGTCCGGTTGATTTTAGGATAGAGATTGCTCCCGCGCATTTTGGCGAAAATATCGTTATTAGGATTCTCAGCAAAGACAGCGGGTTAAAAACGCTTGATACTATTTTTCCGCGCGGGCATCCCATGCATGAACATATCAACCGTTTCGGGATGGAGAAAAACGGGTTTTTCCTGGTCGTGGGGCCAACAGGCAGCGGCAAAACCACGACGCTGAATGCGCTGCTGACAAAGCGCGACCGGCTTCACGAGATCAGTTATACCATAGAAGACCCCATCGAGTACAAAATCGATTTTATCACCCAGTATCAGATCAACGAATCGCTGGGGTTTGGTTTTGAAGAAGCGATGAAATCGGTGATGCGCCAGGACCCTGATGTGATCACCATCGGGGAGATGCGGGATAAAAAAAGTATCCAAAGCGCTTTAAAAGCGGCCCACAGCGGGCACATGGTCTTTTCGACGCTGCATACTTCCACGGCGTTTATGGCAATGGAGCGTATCCGTGATGAGGGCGGGGATCTGTTTATCCTTGCTTACAGCCTCAGCAGCGTGATAGCCCAGCGGCTGGTACCAAAGCTGTGTGAATGCAAGCAAAAAGATGAAAAGAACAGCGGGGAGTTTTTGGAAAGTTCCCAGAGCGGATACAAACCAAAAGGATGTATCAAATGCGACTTCAGCGGCTACGCGGGGCGCGTGCTTCTGACGGATATGGTATTTATCCCTCCCCGTATCAAAACCCGCTACAAACTCTATATGGCGTTAAAAAGCTCCAGCGTGTTTGAAGTCTGGGATGAGTTTATCACGTTTAGTTACCTGCAAAGTGCCAGGTATCTGTTTGAAAACGGCTTGTGCGATTATGAGCGCTTGAAGCTGGAACTGCTTTCTTTGGGATACAGCGATGAAAGTTGATGCGTATCCGGTTCTTCGCACGGTGCTTTTTAGCCTGCAAAACGGCAAGGGGCTATCGCAGGCAATAAAGATACTCAAAGACAACGCCAAGGAGCGCAAACATAAACAGACCTACTCGCAAATTGGTCAGTATCTTGTAGAGGGAAACTCGCTGGCATCGGCGCTGAAACGCTACTGCCGGTGTTCTGATGATGTGGTCTATTTTGTCTACGTGGCACAGCAAAGTACGAATTTTGCCAGCGCGCTTGGCAAAGTCGTGGGTTATCTTGAGATTAAAGACGCGTTTCAGGAGGAATCCAGCGAAAAGGTCACGCTTCCCATGATCTACTTTTTTCTGGCCGTCATCGTTGTGTTTGTGATCAAGTTTTTTGCCCTACCTTATCAGTTTGAAAGAGCCCAGCAGTACAGTGCCGAAGTCTTGGCGCTTATTGAAAATCACCTGCTTTTTGCCAAGCATCTCAGTGATGTATTGATTGTGTTGCTTGCTTTGCTGGCGTTTTATTTTTTTATGACCTTAGCAGCGGTGTTTAGCAACACCCGTACCACCCAAAAAGCGGCTAAAGCTGTCGTGACAAAGCTGCCTTTTGCCAGGCGTATTGTGCTTTGTTTTGATAAGTTTATCGTTTTTACGATGCTTTCACAGATGCTGTTAAGCGGTCTTGGGATCAAGCAGGCCCTGCAGGCGGCACTGCATACGCAAAGTTCCAAAACGTTTACGGACAGCTTTTCAGTGATGCTTGAGACAATGCGGACCCAGGGGAAGATGGAGTATCCCGAGGCGGTTTTTGACGGGGTGGAAAAGGGGCTTTTGCAGGGTGTGGGTTCCAACGCGCAGCTTGGCGTGACCTTTGAACAGATCGGACAAAAAAGCAAGCTTGAAGCGATGAATTTGAGCAAACGCTTCTTTCGCTACATCACGATTGCCGCGATTTTGCTGATGGCTTTTGCCGTATTTATCGAGTTTTACGTCGTCGTGCTTACACAGCTGCTGCTGCAAAAGGGGCTGGTCAATCTGGGCAACAGCGGAGGGGCGTTTTGAGACGTGCCTATATCATGGCAGAAGTTGCCGTGGCTGTGGTTATTGCCGGATTGTTGGCCGCGGCGTTTACGGCAATGGGGTATTATATGCAGGCCAGTTCCAATCAGCTTAAGATCCAAAACAGTAAAACGATCCTGGATGTGGTGCGCAGCAGGCTGCTGTATCTTGCAAAAGATGTGGATGATGATTCTTTTTTTGAACTGCTTGCGGCCAAAGATAACAGTACCGTGCCGATGCAGGCGGGCATAGCGACAGATGCATGGGGCCAGCCGATCGTCTATACCGAAAAAGATTTCGGCACGGCCAATTCCGTTGATCATAATTACTCTTTTAGCACCGATGCGATCAGTCCCGATCCAAATGTCCAGGGCAGGCTTGTAAGCAAAGGTATTGACGGAATACTGCAGACAACGGCAAGCGATATAAACGCCAGCGGAGATGATATTATGGTAGAGATCGGGGTGGGGGAACTGAATCATTTCAAACTCTACGGCGGTTCAGAAATCCAGACCCAGACCAGAAACTATAACAGCGCCATCGTCTCTGATGATGCCCCAAGCGATCCCAACACCGGCACGCTGTGGTATGAAAGCGATACCGATACGATGTATATATATAAAGCCGGGACCTGGCAGACACTGTAGCCGTGGTATAATTTCAAATAAAAAAAGGAGGCAAACAATGAAAAAAGTCGTTTTGTTTACTTCACCCGGATGCAAATGGTGTACCGTGGCAAAAGATTATTTTAAAAAAGAAGGCATAAGGTTTAAAACCATCGATATCAGCAAAGATGACAAGGCCGCCAAAGACTGCGAGCGCCACGGTTGCCGGGGTGTACCGGTGGTGCTTGTGGGCACGCGCTGGATATGCGGCTTTGACAAGGGCAAGATTCAAAAAGCTTTGGGATAAAAGCAAACCTTTTTATTTAGCCTTGTTACAGTAACCTTTTTGTAACCGCTATAGCATACAATTGCCTTTTAAAAATCGCGCAAAGGCATTGTATGTTAGAACCCAAAAGTCTCTCTTTAAAACTGCACATCCCTCTTATCGTTATTTTTCTGCTCGGGCTTGGCGTCATCGTATTTGTAACGTATCAAGGGATGCAAAGCGTGACCCAAAACGTATACAAAAAAGAGATCAAACCGCTGCAGGCGTATCTGCAAAAAAGTATTCAGGCGACCAAAGACGCGGGTATCAGCAATGCGCTGCTTTTGGCAAACGATAAAATGCTCAAAGAAGCGATTATGATGGATAATCAGTCAAAAATCAGCAAAATCCTTGAAAAAAGTGCCAGTGCCGTTACCAAAAACACCGATACGCAGTATCTGCAGATAGAATATATCGCAGATAAAAAGATTGACAATCCCGTTTCGGTGATAGAACAGACAAAACAGGGCCCGGTTATCAAAAGTATGGTCACCCAAAGCGATATTTTCGGCGACTCTGTTGGCGTGCTCGCCGTTGAACAGAGATTTGACAGAATCACTGCCGATTTGCAACAGGATATGGGGGGGGCGGCGGCACTGCTTGAAAGCAGGCTGGAAGCTGCCGCCACACCGCTTGCGAAGCAGGTACAGGCGCTTTCTTTTGATACGCACGCCGATTTTGGGCTAAGCAGGGATTATCTGGTAACGCAATACGGGCCAAACGATGGGATCGGTTTTAAAAGGGGCACAGGATATAAGCAAACGGGTTGATCAGTCCGGGGAAAATATTACGGCATTGATGCAGCTTGGGCAAAATACCAAAGAA
>CAYUAC010000021.1:17723-23184 GCA_964442515.1 uncultured Campylobacterales bacterium
CTTATCAGCGGCGTAGAACAAAACGCAAGCAGCGAAAATGACGCCGCAGACAGGCTCAATACTCTCAGCGGGGAAACCCGGCAGGTTAAAGACGTGCTTGATATGATCAAGGATATCGCTGATCAAACCAATCTGCTTTCACTCAACGCCGCCATCGAAGCAGCCCGTGCCGGGGAACACGGCAGAGGCTTTGCGGTAGTAGCTGATGAGGTGAGAAAACTTGCGGATAAAACCCAGAAATCACTGGATCAGATCGATGCGACCATCAGCGTGATCGTACAATCCATCAGCGACGCCAGCAGCCGGATGAATGAAAATGCCAAAGCTTCCCGGGAACTGTTGCGGTACTCTTCACGGGCCAAAGAAAAGATGGAGGGATCAACGGCACAGATGAATGACGCGGCGACGCTTATTGAGCAAAATGTTGCACAAAGCAGCAGCGTTTTACGCGAAGTAGAGGTGATATTGGATAAAATAGACGTGATAAAAAAGTTACAGGAAGATAATAAAAACAGCACCGCCCGGACGGTCCAGGACGTTAACCGCCTTTCAAGTGCCGCCAAAGGGCTGGATGCAAAACTGCAAGGATTCCGATCGTGAAAATAGCGCTTTTTGTTGTAGCGCTGCTGCTGTTTGGCGGCTGCGTGAGCAAAAACGAGGTAACGTTTAAAAACAACACTTATGAACGGGCAAGCTGGCAGGAACTGCATATAACCCCGCAGATGTTTGCCCGTTTTGCCAAAAGCTACAACAAAAGCTGTGATAAAACCCCTCATACCAGGCAACTGTGTCCGGTGCGGTCCCTAAAAGAGTTTAAGACGCATTTTATGCCGCTGAAATTGAGCCGCAAAGGGTTTATGACCGGCTATTACGAGCCGACACTTCAGGGGAGTCTGCAAAAAGATAAGCGCTTTGCCTATCCCATTTATAAAAAGCCAAACGATATGTACACGATCAAACTGGCTTCAGTGTATGAGGAACTGGATGATTACAGGTTGCGCGGCCGTATCGTAGGCGATGCGGTGGTGCCCTACTATGACCGCGAACATATCAGCCAAAACGGTTTGGACGCCGAGCCCATCTGTTATGTGGATAACCGGGTGGACGCGTTTTTTTTGCAGATTCAGGGGTCTGGCAAAGTGAGGCTGCAAGAGGGCGATACCATCAATGTGGGCTATGTGGATCAAAACGGCCACCGGTATTACTCTATCGGTCGGTACATGCATGAAAAAGGTTACCTGAAAACGGTGAGTATGAAAAGTATACGGCAGTTTTTAGAGCAAAATCCGGACAAAATCGATGAGATACTGCACCAAAACCAAAGCTACGTGTTTTTTGAGCAAAAGGCGCAGGGAGCTACGGGTGCGCTTGGCGTGGAGCTTACGCCCTATGCCAGCGCGGCCGTGGATGCAAAACAACTGCCCCTTGGCCTTGGAATGTATATCAAAACAGACCATCCTGCTGTCAATCCGCTGGTGGTCGCCCAGGATGTGGGCGGCGCGATAGAAGGTGCGGGCAGGGTGGATTATTTTTTCGGTCCCGGAAGTGAAGCTGCCAAGCTGGCAGGAGGGATGAAAGAGCAGATTGAACTGTTTGTGTTTGTGCCAAGAGATGCGGAATAAATCCTCTATGTTATAATAACGCAAACAAAAAAAGGTATATTTTTATGATCACGTTTTCGCAAATGCTTTTAAAACTGCAAGAATTCTGGGCTAAAGAGGGGTGCAATATCGTCCAGCCCTACGATATGCCCGCAGGTGCGGGCACCTTTCATCCCGCCACGCTGCTTCGCAGTCTGGATTCTACGCCATGGTCTACGGCGTATGTCGCTCCAAGCAGGCGGCCTACAGACGGACGCTACGGCCAAAACCCCAACCGGCTGGGCGCGTACTATCAATTTCAGGTGCTTATCAAGCCCAGTCCCGAAAATATTCAGGATCTGTATCTCAAAAGTCTTGCGTACCTTGGGCTTAATCTGCAAGATCATGATATCCGTTTTGTCGAAGACAACTGGGAAAGCCCTACACTGGGCGCGTGGGGGCTTGGCTGGGAAGTCTGGCTTAACGGTATGGAGATTACGCAGTTTACCTACTTTCAGCAGGTGGGCGGCATTTCATGCGATCCGGTGGCCGTGGAGTTGACCTACGGGACCGAGCGGCTGGCGATGTATCTGCAGGGCGTGGAGTCAGTCTATGATATCGTGTGGAACGAGGGCACGACATACGGTGATGTGCACAAAGAAAACGAATACCAGTTTAGCAGGTACAACTTTGAAGTCGCCGATACGGGGATGCTTTTTCGCCACTTTGACGATGCCAGAGCCGAGTGCCACAGGGCACTTGAGGCGGGACTGCCGCTGCCGGCGTATGACCAGTGTATGATGGCTTCGCACCTGTTTAACACCCTTGATGCCAGAAAAGCGATCTCTGTGACGCAAAGGCAGGATTTTATCCTCCAGATCCGTGAACTTGCCAAAGGGTGCGCGACGCTGTACAAAGAGCAAGAAAGCAGCCGCCTTGAGAGGATCAAGCAGTGACCGTCGGTGAAATATATGAGCGTTTAAACACTATCTCTGCTTTTGAATTGCAGGAGAAGTGGGATAACTCCGGGCTGAATGTGGGCAGCTTTGAAGCCAGGGCGAGCAAGATCGTACTCAGTATCGACGTGACGTTAGAACTTGCCAGCCAACATGAAGAGGGCACGCTTTTTATCGTCCATCATCCCCTGATCTTTAGCGGGTTGAAACAGTTAGATTTTGCGCGTTATCCGGCCAACGTAATCCAAAAGCTGATCGAGAAAAACCAAAGCGTGATCGCGATGCATACCAACGTGGATAAAACCCACCTCAACCGCTACGTGTTTACCCAGGTATTGGGATTGCAAATTGATAAAGAAGACGAGTTGATGCTGCAAAGCAGGGCGCATTTTAGCAAAGAGCAGCTGTATGATCTGGTGCAAAAAAAGCTTGGACTGGATACCTTTCGGGTCGTGGGGGAAAAAGAAAACATAAAAGGTCTTGCGCTGACTACCGGCAGCGGGTCGTCGATGATGGATGCCTGTGAGGCGCAATGCTTTATAACCGGAGATATCAAGTACCACGACGCGATGAAAGCGGCCCAGCAGGGACTGATGCTCATTGATATCAACCACTTTGAAAGCGAGCGGTTTTTCGGGCAGGCGATAGAGGCTGATTTGAAAAAAAACAATATTTCAGCTATAATCGCAAATTCTAAAAACCCTTATACAACAGTGCATCAAAACGGCCAATGAGAAAACAGAGGAGCAGACGTTGAACAAACACTTAGAACAGATTATTGAATTAGCCGACAAAGACAAACAGATACAAAGCTTTGAACCCCAGATCGAAAAAGCCAAAGCCAGCCTCAAACTGATCGAGGAAGACGAAAAATCGATCAAGGATCGGATAGCGACGATCGAATCCGATATTTCCGAAGCAAAGATCAAGATCGATCAGTTTGACCTGCAAATCGGCGAGCTGAACGAACAGCTTGAAAACAGCCGCAAAAAAGGCAACGAAGCCAAAAATGAAAGAGAAGTCAAAGCCGCTTCGTTGGAAGAAGAGATCGCTAAAGAAAAGATCACATTTGCCAACGAAGAGATTGAGCGCCTGCAAAAGGTCGTCGATACCAGACAGCAGCTGAAAGAAGAAGCTAACCAGGAGCTTAAAGACTTAGACGACGAGCTGGCCAAGACCAAAGAAGAGGTCAATCAGACGCTTGTGGATATTGACAAGCAAAGAGGCGATATCTACGCGCAAAAACAAGATATTATCGCCAACATGGAACAAAAAGTTCTGGCCTTTTACGAAAAGATTTACCGCTGGGCGGGAACGACTGCGGTAAGCCCGGTCAAAAACCAGGCGTGTTACGGCTGCTACATGAAGATTAATGACAGAACGTATGCCGAAATCATTAAAAGTGAAGAGATCGTCAACTGCCCCCACTGCGGCCGGATTTTGTATCTGGAGTCAACCGAAGAAGCGTAAAGCTATGACTATGCATCTTCAATCGTTTTTGAAGATGCAGCCCTCTGTTTTGTTAATATAAAAACCCCATGAGCCACAGCGGTATTTTGTTGTCAAACCCTATTTCAATATCATCTGCGGCAATATAGCCTTTTTGATTTTTTAATTGACTGCCATCTTTCGATGCTCCGCCTACTTCAAAAACAAGCTTGTCATTTACTATAAAATCACCCTTGTTATAATAATGAACTTGATGGTTAAGACCCAGTTGCGATACAAAAAAGCTTTCTCTGATGGCTCCTGTTTGTGCATCAGCACACAGTACGGTAAAAAGGTTTGGGTTATCAAGCAGTAATTTATCGGGTTTATTGACCGCTCTCATTCCTATACCGCCTCTTACAATGTGAAGTAAACTGCCCGCGTCCATGTGTTTGAGGTAATTATGCAGTGTAGGCCAGGAAGTTCCGACTGCCGCGCTTAGTTTAGAAATATTGATTTCATAGGGTTTTGAGCTGCAAAGCATATAGATGATTTTTTTGAGTTTATCGAGTTTTGAGGGATCGATTTTATAAATACCGCAAAGATCTGAATCGATAGTGACATTGACAACTTCTAACAGCTTTGCGGGGTAATCATTCAATGACTGTCTGAAAAAGGGATAGCATCCATATTCAAAATAGCTACGCAACTGTTCCAAAGGTCTTATCTGTGTCATGATGTTTGCTGCTATTGCTTCATGGTTTTGCAGTATCTCATCCAGGCTATAGCTTTGAAATGATTGCTGTGTATTCAATTCACAAAACTCTCTGAATGAAAGCACACCAAGGGTATGAATAACAGCTCGCCTTGAAAGATCGCCACTTGAGTGTTCTATCTGCAGTGCTGATGATCCGCTAAATATAACCTGTAGATCAAAAACGTCATAAATTGCTTTAAGTTCACTTGAAAAGTTTGATGATTTGTGTATCTCATCGATAACCAGAAGCTTTCCTCCCCGTGCATAGAAGCTATCGGCTATTTGATACAAACTTGCTCCACTCATAGCCGGATGGTCACAACTTAAATATAATATCTTTGAAGTCGGTATGTCTGCGGTTTTTGCGTATTGTAAGAGGATGGTGCTCTTTCCTGTTCCGCGGGCTCCCTTTATACCGATGAGTTTTGTGCCAAAATCAATCTTATAATACAGATATCTTCTGTATTCGGGGATATCTCTGGCCAGTATTTGAGCAGAAATTTTTTGTAACGTTGCCAAATGCATCTACATACCTTCAAAAGTGTGATTTAGAACAAATGGTATTTTACTATAAAATGTATTTTATAGCAAATCGGTAATGTTGTTATCTGCTTCAAGGATTTTTTATTGTAAAAACACACAAATCATTTTTTTAAAAAAGCGTCTTTTCTGCTATAATTACTTCAAGGCCACCACTAAGAACCCTGTGCGGTCATAGCTTTTAAAGCTTTTTCGTAGAC
>CAYUAC010000022.1:0-22229 GCA_964442515.1 uncultured Campylobacterales bacterium
TTTTGCTGCAGGCGATGTTTGTGTATATTTTTATGCGTATGATTTCGTATGAACTCTATGCTTTTAAGAAAGTATATTTCGTGCTCGGTGCGGCCATCGGGGCGTCAATCTTGTTTTTATTCTGGGGATTGAAACATCTGCCGTTGGCAAACAATATTGCGCTTTTTTTCATCGAACCGCTGGTGTTGACACTTTTAAGCGCACTGTTTTTAAAAGAGAAAATCCAAAAGGTTCACCTGTTTGTGATCGGATTTGGCCTGCTTGGTACGGTGATTATCCTGCGCCCCAATTTGGCGCTTTACGGTATCAACGCCGTCTTTCCGCTGCTTGCGGCGACTTTTTATGCGCTGTATCTGGTGCTTACCCGCCGCTATGCCAGCAGTGAGTCGGTGTATTCGCTGCAGGTATGGGTAAGTTTGTGTGCAGCCGTTGTGATAGCGGCGGTGCTTGTGGGTATAGAAGCAGCTACGGCAAAAGGATTGCCCGATCCGCAGATGGGTCACCTTTGGTGGCTTTTGATCATGGGCGCGATCACGGCGGTAGCGCACGTATCCATAACCAAAGCCTTTACCTTCGCCCCGGCGGGTACCCTGGCACCGTTTCAGTACCTTGAGATCGTGGGCGCAGTGGTGCTGGGGTGGCTGTTTTTTGATGAAATCCCCGATACGCTTACGGCCCTTGGCGCGGCTGTCGTGGTGGCTTCGGGGTTGTATCTGGCGATGCATGAGCGAAAAAGTCATAACTTTACCAAATTAAAAAATGAAGGAAAAGTATGATCGATAGAAAATACCAGCGCCTTTTGTTTGCGTTTTTCATGTCGCTGTTTATGTCGTTTTTGATGAGTTTTGTCATTACCTATCTGAATCTTGGATTTGTAGATAATTTTATGTTCAAATGGATGGATGCCTTTGTCAAAGCGTGGGTGATCGCGTTTCCCATCGTCTTTGTCGTGGCTCCGCAGGTGCACAGGATTGTGGGGTATCTGGTGCAAGATTGAAAGATGAGTATGCCTGAACACACCTGCATTTCACTTCGGGGCGGCAGGGGGTACTGGCGTCCCAATATGGCTTTATAGCCACGCATTGGGTACAATGGGTATATCCTCGCATGAAAGGAGCTCGTATGTCTGCTGCTACCCACGCCGGCCATCAGCACAAACACCATGATCACAGCCAACATCATGAGATGATGATCCAGGATTTCAAAAAACGCTTTTTCGTATCACTGGTTTTGACCCTGCCTATCCTGTTTCTCTCACCGCTGGTGCAGGATATTTTTGATTACGATATAACCTTCACCGGGGCACAATATCTACTTTTCATCCTCTCATCGCTTGTATACTTTTACGGCGGGTGGCCTTTTTTGGAAGGCTTTTACAAAGAGGTTACCGATAAAAACCCGGGGATGATGACGCTTATAGCCGTTGCTATTACCGTTGCTTTTGCCTACAGCGGCGCCACGACGTTTGGCCTTGAGGGCAAGTCCTTTTTTTGGGAATTGGCTACGCTTGTTGACGTGATGCTTCTTGGCCACTGGATTGAGATGCGTTCGGTCCTGCGTGCTTCTAACGCATTGCAAAAGCTTGTTGCGCTTATGCCCTCAACGGCGCACAAAATCGGTGCAAACGGCGATATAACCGATGTTTATATCGCAAAACTCGCACAAGACGACAGGATTTTGATCCGTCCGGGTGAAAAGATCCCCGCCGATGCGCAGATCACAAGCGGGCAAAGTTATGTCGATGAATCCATGGTCACGGGCGAGGCGCGGCCGGTAAAGAAAACAGAACCCGCGCAACTGATTGGGGGGACGCTCAATAAAAACGGCTCCATTGAAGCCAAGGTACAGCAGGTGGGCAAAGACAGTTATCTGCATAAAGTGATCGATATGGTCCGGGATGCGCAGAGTAAAAAGTCAAAAACACAGGAATTAGCCGACAGGATCGCGTTTTATCTGACCCTGATTGCGCTTGGCGTGGGGTTTGCAACCCTTGTTTTCTGGAGTTTTACGGATAAACCATTCGTATTTGCTATTGAGCGTATGGCCACTGTTATGGTTATTACCTGCCCGCACGCGCTGGGACTGGCTGTTCCTCTTGTCGTGGCTATATCTACCTCTATGGCCGCCGGCCGGGGGCTGCTTATCCGAAACCGAAGTGCTTTTGAAAACACCCGCAACCTGACGACACTGTTTTTTGACAAAACGGGCACCCTGACAAAGGGCAATTTCGCAGTCGATCATTTTGAAAGTGTCGATGAGCGCTATAAGCCTGAAGATATCCTCAGTATCGCAGCTTCCATGGAAAGCCGGTCCGAACACCCCATGGCCGCCGCTATCACGCAAAAAGCAAAGCAGCTGGAACTTCAAAGCCCCAGCGTAAGCGACTTTAAAGTTATCAGCGGCGCGGGAATTAAAGCAACCCTTGATGACAGATCGTATGAAATCGTAGGGCAGGGGTATTTACAATCTAATGACATCACTGCCCCCAAGCTGGAAAACAGAGCCGATCAAAGCATTGTTTTTATGGTTGAACAAGGCAGTGTCATCGGATATATCACGCTGGCAGATGAGATACGCCCCGAATCCTTTGCCGCGATCAAAGCATTAAAAAAGATGGGTCTTAAAATCTATATGATGACCGGCGACGGTGAGCAAAGCGCGGATGCCGTATCCAAACAGCTGGGACTTGACGGGTATTTTGCCAGACTTCTGCCCGATGAAAAGCTTGCAAAGATAGAAGCCTTTCAACAGCGGGGGGAAGTGGTGGCAATGACCGGAGACGGGATTAACGACGCTCCCGCACTAGCGGCCGCGGATGTGGGGATCGCTGTGGGATCGGGAACGGATATCGCCGCAGAAACCGCCGATATTATCCTGGTTGAGAGCAATCCCCACAGTATCGTTTCCCTTCTTGCCTTTGGCAAAGCCACCCACGCTAAAATGATTCAGAACTTCATCTGGGCCACGGGGTATAATGTTGCAGCCATACCGCTTGCAGCCGGGGTGTTTTATAGCGCCGGTATCGTGATTAATCCCGCGGTGGGGGCGGTGCTGATGAGTTTAAGTACCGTTATCGTAGCGGTCAATGCGCAGCTGCTGCGCCGCCACTGGCGGGATTAATCCTCCTGCAGGCAGACCACTTTGTCACGGCCGGTTTCTTTGGCCCTGTACAGCCCGTCGTCGGCTCGTTTGATGAGGCTTTCAAGTGTGTCTTCTTTCATATAAGCGCTGACTCCAAAGCTTGCCGTTTTTGACCCTACCGTTTCAAAGCGGTAGCTTCTGATGATGCTTTGCAGCCGTTTGGCCAGTTTGATGGAATCCTCCAAGGAAGTATTTGGCAGGATCAAAATAAACTCTTCCCCGCCCCAGCGTCCGATGAGATCGGTATCTTTTCGATTGTTGTCTTTTAAAATCTGCGCAAAGGTCGCCAGCACCTTGTCTCCCATCTGGTGGCCGTAGGTGTCGTTGACGTTTTTGAAATGATCAATATCCATGATGACGATACCAAAGTTCTGGCGCTTTTGCTTGGCAAGCATAAACTCTTTTTGCAGCGTTTCATTGATCTTGTGACGGTTGTACAGCTGCGTCAGCGAATCGGTGGTAGAGAGGTGCTTGATCTTTTGTTTGTCACGCAGGGCAAAGATGCCAAAAGCCAGGTTGGCCGCCAGTTCATGCAGCAAAGCGATCTCTTTTTGGATAAAAGCGTTTTGATACTTGGCATACAGCGTCAGCGAACCGATGATATTGTCTTTAATGGCAATGGGAAAGGAAGCGGCCGAGTGAAAGCCAAACTCTTTGGCGCGCTCTTTCCACGGTTCAAAGCGCGGATCAAGCTGGGTATCGTTGACGATAGCGTCGCTGTTTTGCTTAATGCTTCTGCCAGTTGGGCCGTTGCCTTGTGAATCGTTGCCGTAACTGATAGTGATACCATCGAGGTATCTTTCATTCTTGCCCGCCTGCGCGACGATATCGACGGTGTCATCTTTGCCGGTGTAGCCGATCCAGACAAGCGGATAGCCGCATACCTCATGGATAATGCTGCATATCTCATCCAACAGCTCTTTTTCATCTTTGGCGTGGGTCAGTGCGAAACTGGATTGGCTCAGGGCTTTGTAGGAGCGGTTGATAATGCGAAGCCGTTTTGTGTTGTAATCGATCTCTTTTTGCATCGGCCGCAGGATCCAGCGCGAAAGGATCATCCATAGAATAAAACCAAAGCCAAGCGTAAGCATAACGGTAAAAATCGCCAGTATTATGGCGATCTGTCTGAGATAGTCTTTGATATCATGAATATCCTGTACAAAATAGAGTGCGACTTTGGTGCCCGCTACCTCAAAGATTTTATTTTTGGCGATGGTGTGAAAATCATGCGCTGTGTGGGAATCATCGCCGAAGCTGTAAAAAAGCCTGTCATTGAGAGAAACCGCCAGGTGCCTGATATCCGGCAAACCTTTTTGCCATTTTTTCAAAAAACCTTTGGCTTCAGCGTAATCGTGGCGCTGCAGGCTGTCCTGAAGGTAGCTTGCAAGCAGGTTGATCTCAATATCCACACGCCGGTCCAGATCACGCAGCATCTGCTTTTTTTGCATGGAATACGTATACCACGCTACGAGCGATAAAAACACAAACAAGGTAGAAAGGACAAAAACAATCAGGCGGTTTTTCTGTTTTTCATAGGTATTTGTCTTTGTGTTCTGTGTAGAGTTCCTGTGCGACCGCTCCTGCATTAAACCCGCCGTAAAGGGTGCCGTAAATGACGTTTTCATGGTTGCGCATATTCATATATCCACCCAGATCATGCAGCTCTATGCCCGCTTGCATAAGCATATACAAAGGCACCTGGGTACTGAGTGTGGAGTTTTTATTGCCAAAAGCAAAGCGTTTACCCTTTAGCTGCTGCAGGGAAGTGAGATTGCTGTCAGCGGCAGTAAAGATTACGGCGTTGAAGGTGGCTTTGCCGTTGAATTCATAGCGGGCTAAAAGCGGCTTTTGACCGTAACGCTGCATAATCCTGACATAGGGACTGCCGCCTAAAAAAGAGATATCGAGCTTGTCATCTGCGGTGTTTGTGATATGGCTGGCGTAATTTTTGGCTATGATGATCTTAACATCACGGCCAAGCTGTTGTGAAAGGTAGTCGGCTAAGGGAGTGTATTTTTCAAGCAGTACCGATGAGCTGATATAGGGCATAAACCCAAGGGTCAGCGGCCTGTTTTGTGCTATAAGCAGAAAAGGAATCGATAATAATAAAATGATTTTCATACCCTGCTCCTTTCACTGCATTATAGCACATCTGCTTTACAGCCTCTGCATCTTGACGCTGTCTTTTTTGTCAAATTTGGAGTGCGTACCGTCACAGTAGGGAAAATCCCCGCTTGCTTTGCACATGCAAAAATGCAGCTGTTTTCTATCCTCTGCCTTGACCGGGCTTGGCTTGCAGTCGGTGCCTTTGTGGCTGCCGTCGCATATAAGCCCGTCCTTTGACCTGCCGCACGAGCAGATGAAATATTCCTTGCCCGGAACCAGGGTTTTTGCCCGGGGAAGTACATCATATACTAACGCGTCGTTACACATTGTCGCCTCCTTAATACTTTTCTACGTTTTCATACTCATAATAGTGCAAACCGATATTGCCAGCTAGCACATCTTCGAGATAACGCTGCTTTTGTAAACCTTCCAACCAGCCTGCGGGCAGGGCGTTCAAGCCGTGGTATGCACCAAGAACGGTGCCTATGATCATACCTCTTGCAGCGGTGTCACCGCCGGCCATGGTATTTTGTACGATCGCTTCTTTGAAGTTGTCTTCATATTTTTGTATCAGATAGATACTGGCAGGCAACGCCTGTTTGACGCTGTCGTCGCTTCCTAGCCGGGCTATAGCATCAACGGGATCGTCTATAGAACACTGAAGCGCCTGCGTGATCAAAGACGAAATCGGTGCATATTCTTCTGCCCCGGCCAACTCTTTTATAACGGATGTTGGTTTTTGTCCTCCTAAAACCTTGGCCGTCACTTCCGCCACAAAAGCTGCGCCAAGCATCGATATATGGCTGTTATGTGTCATTGTCGCCTGCTCTTTTGCGGCTTGTTTAAGGCTGTCTGTATCCTGACCGTAAGCATACACCAGCGGCGCAATCCGAACGGCTCCCCCGATCGCTTCTGATGCTGTACCGCATTTGTCCAACTCGTCATTGCATTCAATAGCTTCTTGAAGGACCTTTTGGCTTGTACCATCTTTATAGGTAGGGTAGTCTGATTTCATCAAAGCCCGCCATCGGACCATAAATGATTCGGCATCAAAGCGGTCTTTGGCGACGACGCTGATAAGCAGTTCCAGCGCCTGATCGCCGTAGTGGCTCAAATCGCCGGCTTTTTTGCCCTCATGGTGGTGTTGCAGTTTAGGCGTGACAAAATCTTCAAGTCTGCCGTATTGCTGCTGTATCTTTTGTGGATCGTTTTCAAATTCTACGCCCATGCCCATGGCATCGGCAACAAATGAACCCAGTATTGCTCCTCGTACATGATCTTGCATGTTGCCTCCTTTTTGTGTTGGATGCATCATTATTACAATGATCTTTTCTCATCGTACAAACTATCATCTGAAATGATGGTTAAGTATAAATATTAGTTATTGATAAGTTTATCGCCACCCAAGCGTATTGATCACCCACACCCCGCCAAAAACGACGATCAGGAATAAAAACGAAGTCAAAAACGTCAGCACCGCCACGGTCTTGGGGCGGCAGTCGTACAAAGATGCCAGGTTCACGTTGGCCACGGCCAGAGGCATAAGAAGCTGCAAAAACAAAATCCCTTTGATCATGGGCCCTATAGAAAGAGGCAGCAGCACCAGCAGGGTGATAAGCGGGATAATGACAAATTTCAGTCCCGTTATCCAAAGCAGCAGCCGTTTGCTGATGGCTTTGATGCGGGCGCCGTGCATATAGATGCCAAACAAAAACAGCTGCATCGTCATCGACGCATACGCCCCCATCTGCAGGGTCGTCAGTATCTCTTTGGAGGGGCGAAATTCCAGTACGCTTAGCATAATCGCCGCGAGCGCGGCCCATAAAATGGGGAGTTTGAAAATATTAGTCAGAGAAGTCTTGGTATCGTAGCTGCCTCTTGAATAGTGAAAAACCCCGATGGTATAAACCACAAAGATATTGGCCAGGTTGATCACGGTGGTATAGGGAATCGATTCCTCCCCGAAAACGGCGATACAAAGGGGAATGCCAAGGTTGCCGGTATTGCCTATGAGCGCGGCGGCGGTGGCGATGGAGTACTCTTTTTTCTCAAAAAAAAGCTTTTTAGCCACCAAAGCCGAGACGACCCAGACCAAAAGCACGATAGCCATGTAAATGCCCGGGGCATACAGCAAAGTGATATCGATCGGTTTGATCAGCAGTCCCCAGAAGGTCAAAAACACTTGCAGAAAATAAACGTTTATCAGCGTCACCGTCTTTTCATCGATTTTGTCTTGGAAGCTGTATTTGGCCCAAAAACCCATCGCGATAAAAAGATAAATCCCGCCGATAGAAAAAATAACTGAACTCATAAGCGCCTTTATAGCATAACTTGGCTTGCAGATAGCAACTATCTGTTATAATTAACCGATGATAACCGTACTGACTGCTATTTTGACCATTATCCTTATCGCCCGCGCTGTTGAAGAGGGCACCAAGATTCCCGCGCCCCTGTCGCTGCTGGTGCTGTCATACGTAAGCGGTATCGTCTTTGGCGATCTTTTTGCCGTTTCCGCGCATGAATTCGGTGAAATCCTGTATCTGATGCTGCCCATAATCTTGCTGCCTGATATTTTAAACCTCTCACTCAAAGAGCTCAAAGCAAACGCGCTTTCGGTGCTGTATCTGGCGTTTTTTGCCGTATTGTTTTCTATCGCGCTTGGCGTGGCGCTTGGTTCGTGGGTACTTTCGGAATATAATCTTGATATCGGTATGCTTATAGCGCTTTTTACCATGCTGATGGCAACCGATGCGATCACCGTTTCCAGTATCTTTTCCAAATTCAGCCTTCCGGCCAAACTCAAGGTTTACGCCGAAAGCGAAAGTCTTTTTAACGACGTGACCACGCTTATCTTGTTTTATTTTGCCGCGCTTCCGCTGCTAAGCGGGGAAGCCGTAACCTTTGCGTCACTGAATCTGGTGCTGCTTAAAGTCATAGCGCTTTCTGCCCTGCTTGGAGTAGTGCTTGGCTATCTTGGGTATCTGGCCGTGAAGTTTTTAACAGATACATTAGAGCAGTTTATCATTATCTATCTTGTCGTCGTGATCGCCTTTTTAAGTGCGGAACATCTCAACGTGTCGGGAATTCTGGCTATTGTCGCATCGGCCTTGAGTTTTAAACTGTTTTTGAAAAAAGAGTTGGCCAAGCCCACCGTCACTATGCACAAAAGCGTGGCCGATCAAAGCTACTCCAGCCGTTTTGAATCGCTGCTGCAGTACCTGCACAACGTGCCCGCGATCACCAAAAAAGAGTTTCGACACTTTAAAAAAGAAGCGTATTTCGTGGGTATTTTTGCCAATGCGGTGGTGTTTGTGGTGATGGCGCGTATTTTTGACTTTACGCTGCTGGCAACGTACTACAAAGAGATTCTTGGCGTCTTTGCTTTGACTACGGCCATTCGCTTTGTACCCGTAAGCGCGCTTATTGCCAAACAAAAGCTGCCCTTTCGCTGGAGCGGGGTGCTGACTTTTTCGGGCATCAAAGGCGGGCTGGCTATCATCATGGTGCATTCTCTGCCCCAAAGCTTTGTGTACAAAGACCTCTTTACCGCCATCGTCATTGGCCACGTGATCCTGACCACCTTTGGCTACACGGCGGTACTGCTGCTTTTTATGCGCTTTTTTAAAACCGCGTTTGAACAAGACCAGATAGCCTATGGCGATTTCAGTCAGCCTCAGGAAGAACAGAAACAGGAAGTAGAACACCAAATCAAAAACATCATGGAAAAAGACCCGCAGACGGGGGTTTTTAACGAAATCATCACCCGCCGTATTCTGGAAAGAGAACTACACCGCAGCAAACGCTACAAGCTTGAACTCTCGCTGCTGCTTATCGCCGTAGGCAATGATCCGGTCCAGAATGCCAGGCAGCGCACAGCGCAGACCAAGCAGGTACTGGGTATCTGCGATGATGCGCTGAGGCAGCAGGATGTCATCGGTAAAGTGGGAGAAAGCCGGTATCTGATCATTGCGGTCAATACGCCCCTTAGCGGCGCCTCCGTAGTCGCCCAGCGGCTGCAAAAGGACTTTAAAGTCCTACTAAGCGGCAGCAGCCAGCAGATAGATATCAGTATCACAGACGCAGAAACAACCGATGATTCTACCGACCTGTTTGAAAAGCTTGATGACGCGCTGGTGCACGCGGCTAAAAAAAGCGGTGGCTGCAATATCGAGATAGAGATATAGGTTTTTGCTATACTGTTCTTATGGCAAAAATATTTATCATCCTGGGCGTTATCTTTATTCTCATAGGCATCCTCTGGCACTTTGCTCCGTGGCTGTTAAACTGGTTTGGCAAACTGCCCGGCGATATTCGTTATGAAGGCGAAAACACGACCTTTTTTATGCCTGTTGTCTCAATGCTCATTATCTCGGTGGTGTTGAGCTTTTTGCTGCATCTGTTTGGCAGGTAAGGTGAGTGCCTACTGAGAGTTTGGGGAAATTGGTACTTTAATAACATACCGTTAAGTACCCTATAGTCGGTATTTAAATATAATACCAATATAGAAAAGGGGTCGTACCCCTTACGTGTAAATCTTCTTTGGTATCTGCATTGAATGTTTTGCTTGATAAAGAGATTATTGACAAAAGTGAAAATAATGTTTATCATATCAATGACAGGCTATTTGAAATATGGCTGCAAAAATGAAAATTGCTTCCTTGATTCTTTAGCATAAGGGGTTGAGCCCCTATAAATACTTTCATTATCATTTATTACGGATAAATTTTCTATCATTGAGGAGAAGTGAAAATGACCGCTGCCCGGATACCTGTTTGGTTAAAGGTGACTTATACCTTGCTGGTGTGTATCATTGTTCCTATTTATTGGCATGATCTTGGATGGAAAAACTTTCTCTGGTTTTCCGATATTGCACTGATCAGCATGGTTGCGGCTTTGTGGTTTGAAAACCGGCTGCTGGTCAGTATCCAGGCGGTGAGTGTTTTATTTTTGGAATTAACATGGACTTTTGATTTTATTACCGGCGGTCACTTTGTCGGGATTGCCGCTTATATGTTTGCAAACGAACTGCCCCTTTACATCCTGGTTGTTTCCGGGATTTTTCATCTTGCTTTACCCCCGTTACTCATCTATTCTCTGCTGCGTTTGGGGTATGACCGTAGAGCCTTGCCTCTGCAAGTTTTGATTGCCCTGATTGTACTGCCCGTTACCTATTGGCTCACGGAACCTTCGGCAAATATCAATTGGGTTTACGGTTTAAATGAACCGCAAGCAACATTGCCCCCTCTCATCTATCTGGGCCTGCTCTATGTAGGTTTTGTGCTGGTGGTGTACCTGCCTTCACACTGGATTTTTACCCGTCTGTTTTGTGATGCGGAGTGAAGTCTTTTATATTCCAAGCTTTATGATAAAAAGGGTCGTGCCCCTGTAGCATTTCGAAGCCAAATTTGTTGATCTGACAAAGTAGACAGAGAAGGGAATAATCCGGCCCCTTTACCCCTCTTCTTTGAGCATCTTTACAATCTCATCGGCACTGAGCTGCCTGCCGCTGCTTTTGACCTGCCCGTCAATAACCAGCCCCGGCGTACTCATTACGCCGTACTCCATAATCGTGTTTATATCTTCGACCTTTTCGACGCTGTGAAAGCCTCCGATGGTACTTACCGCCTCTTTTGCGGCAGCCTCCAAACCTTTGCATTTTGCGCATCCGGTTCCTAATATTTCAATCTTCACAATTTCTCCTTTACAGTATAAAGTTAAACAGGTAGCTTACGGCCAAAATGCCAAAGCCCACCACCGAAAAAAAGATAGCAATCAGCTTGAGTGAAAGCACCTTTTTTAAAATCATCGCCTCAGGCAGGCTCAAAGCGACCACCGCCATCATAAACCCAAGGGCGGTGCCCATCAGCATCCCTTTTTGCGTCAGCACCTCCACCAGCGGGATGATACCGGCGGCGTTGCTATACATCGGGATACCCGCGATTACGCCCACAATCGGCGCGTACCACGCATCTCCGCCTGCGTAGTTGACGATAAACTCAGCCGGGACGTAGCCGTGGATAAACGCCCCGATACCCACGCCCGCAATGACATAGATATAAATCTTTTTAAAGATATCAAAACTGTTTTCCCACGCCTCTTTCGCGCGCTGAGGCAAGGGGAGTTTTTGCTCCTCATACTCTACGCCGTGGACGGGACCCACCTTGATAAGTACCTCTTTTTCAAGCTTCATCGCCCCTATGATCAGCCCGGCTGCCACAGCGATCAGCAGCCCCACGCCCACATATAGCAGCGCCAGCTTCCAGCCAAAGAGAGAAAACAGCATCGCTATAACCACCGCATCGCTTAGAGGCGCGCTGATGAGGTAGCTAAAGGTCACCCCAAGCGGAATCCGCGCCTGCAAAAAGCCAAGAAACAGCGGCACCGCGCTGCAGCTGCAAAAGGGTGTGAGCACGCCAAACAGCGCTGCGAGTACGTGGCCGGTAAGCGTATGCCTGCCGCTTATGTACGCTCTGGCTTTTTCCACGGGAAAGTAGCTGCGAAGCAGGGTGACCAAAAAGATGATAACAAGCAGCAAAAACAGTATCTTAACCGTATCATAGACAAAAAAGTGCGCCGCGGCAACCAGCGGATCGTTTTTGTCAAAGTTTTGGAATAAAAAATCAACCGTATCAAGCCACATTTATATTCCCAGTTTTTGTTGTATCTTTGGCAGCAGCTGCGCCTCAATCTGTTCATATACTTTTTCAAACGCGCCGTATTCTTTACCGTCAGGGTCTTTAAAGCCAACGTGCAGCTTGGGGGCGGGCTTTGGAAACATCGGGCAGGTTTCTTTGGCGTGATCGCACACCGTTACGATGAGATCAAACTCTTCATCCATGACGCTATCAAGAGTCTTGCTGTGATAGCGCTGCTGCCAGATGCCTTTTTGCTCCAGGAGCGCTTTGGCGTTTTCATTGACCCTGCCGCTGGCGTTTACGCCCGCGCTTTGGGCCTGCACGCCTGAGAGTTTAGCGTTGATAAGTGCCTCGGCGATAATGCTTCGGCAACTGTTTCCCGTACACAAAACTAACACTTTTTGACTCATACCGCTCCTTTTTTAACTTCTTCTATAAAGTCAAGCACCTTTTCTTTGATCGCGTCTTTTACCGCTTTGGTTTGCTGTAGTTTCTGCTCATGCGTTCCTTCAAACGTGCTTGGATCGTCAAAACTCCAGTTGATACGCTGGCTAAGTCCGGGAAAAAGCGGGCAGCGCTGGCCGTTTGCCGCGTCACAGACGGTGATGACGTAGTTGTAAATCTTTCCCTGCTGAAAGAGTTCAAACACCGAATCGCTCTCATTGGCGCTGATATCGATCTCTTCTTCTTTCATCGCTTCTATTGCCAGTGGGTTCAGGGTTCCCGGTTCCAGCCCGGCGCTGAAGGCTTCAAACTCGCCTTTGCCGTATTTGTTCAAAAGGGCTTCAGCCATCTGGCTTCTGGCGCTGTTGTGGATGCAGACAAAGAGGACTTTTTTCATAATCTTTCCTTTAAATAAGTGTGAGTAAAACAAGCAGCAACACCGGAGGTGTCACAAGCAGGCCGAATTTGCTGTACTGCGCAAACGAGATATGCACGCCTTTTTTAGCCAGCACGTGCAGCCAAAGCAGCGTGGCAAGCGAACCAAACGGCGTCATTTTGGGTCCGAGGTTGCAGCCGATGATGTTGGCATAGATCATGGCTTCATTGGCGATACCCTCCAGCGAGATATCCATGATCATAACCGTGGGCATATTATTCATCACCGCACTCAGCCCCGCGCTGATAAAGCCCGTAGCGATTACGGCGAGGGTATCACCCCTGGCAGCCAGGTCTTGCAAAATCACGGCCAGATAATCGGTCAGTCCCGCGTTTTTAAGCCCGTAGACTACGATATACAGCCCGATACTAAACCATACGATCTGCCACGGCGCGTTTTTTATCGTCATCCACGGTTTGGCCGCTTTTTGCCAGGACGCGATCGCCAAAAACAGCAGCCCGCCGCCAAGGGCAAAGACTGAAACGGGCAGGCCGTAGATATCGCCGATAAAGTACCCCGCAAGCAGCAGGGCCAAAAACACCCAGCTAAAATAAAACAGCGCTTTGTTTTTGAGCACCGAATCGGCGTCTTTGAGCAGCGAGGTGTCTACTCTTTGGGGGATGTCTTTGCGCAAAAACAGCCATAAAACCGCTATGGAGACAACGGTGCTGACAAGATAGGGCAGGGCCATGTTTATTGAATACTCCAAAAACCCGATGTCAAAATAGTTGGCCGTGACGATATTGGTAAGATTGGAAAAGACAAAGGGCAGCGACGCACTGTCGCTGATAAAGCCCCCGGCTAACAAAAAGGCGATGATGGTTTTGAGTTCAAGCTTTAAGATACGCATCTTGGCCAGCAAAATGGGCGTGAGAATGAGCGCGGCCCCGTCGTTGGCAAACAGCGCGGAGACAAAAGCGCCAAGCAAAAGCGCATAGACAAACATCAAATGCCCGCTGCCGCCTGAGAGCTTGGCCATCTTGATCGCGCACCACTCAAAAAAGCCGATCTCATCAAGCACCATGGAGAGGATAATAATACCGATAAAAGCCAGCGTGGCATCCCAGACAATCGCCGTAACCGCGCCCACATCGGCAAAACTGACGATGCCAAGCGCCAAAGCCAGGGCTGCACCCAGCACCGCGCTGGTTCCTATCTGCAATCCCCTTGGCTGCGTGATCACAAGCAGCAGCGTCGCTGCGAAAACAAGCAGGGCACTAGTCATTTTTGCATCCTTTTTTTAAATCCGGCAACCCCGTATCAAGGTAGCTGATCTCATGTAAGATCGCCGTGCGAAACGCGTCTAAAGGAAAGCGCACCGAATAATACGCCCATCGTCCCTCGCGGCGCACCTGCAAAAAGCCGCCGTCTCTGAGAATCTTCAGATGCCTTGAGATACGCGACTGGATCATGCCAAAACTGTTTTCCAGATCACACACGCACACGCTTTCATGCTTATGGATAAAGCGCAGCAGTCTGATCCTGGTTTCATCATTGATCGAGCCGATCGTGTGTAAAAAATCTTCCATTTTTTCACTCCTGTAGTGCAATGATAACAGTTTTATATGCATAGATCAAGATATATTGATAAAAATTACAAAAGGGTTACAGCAGAGCAGAAAATATACGTTTTTTGGTGACAAAAAGAGCGTAGTGCGCATCGTCTATGCTACAATGAAGACAGAAGCAAAAGGAGTGCGCATGAAAAGCACCGTTGATACACTGATCGTTTTGGGCGCTTCGGCCGGCGGACTGCAGAGTTTGAAAAACTTTCTGTCGGTATACGAAGTTGCCGCCAATACCAGTATCTTTGTTTTGCAGCACCTGCTTCCGGGTGGAAAAGACGAGTTTGCCAAACTCCTGGGCAGTTATACGAAAGCCCCGGTCAAAAGCCCCGGACGGGGCGGTGTGCTGAAACCAAAGCAGGTATATGTCTGTCCTTCGGGCAAGCAGATGCGTATCGGCGCGGACAAAAAGCTGCATGTAACGACCCTTACGACCCAAAAGGGCGCATGGCCCAGTATCGATACCTTTGTCCTTTCAGCGGTTAAGGTTTTTAAATCGCGGATTCTGTTCATCGTTTTCTCTGGAGCGGGTAGCGACGGTCTCAAAGGTGCCACGGCACTGCAAAAAGCAGGCGGACACGTATGGGTTCAGGATCCGCTGGTCAGTTCGCATGCGGATATGCCAAAGGCGATCGTACAAAACGGTCTTGACTCCCTCAGTGCCGAAGCGTCGCAGATGGCGGAGCTTTTAAACGAATACAATGTTGACAAAAAGCTGACTCTCAACAGATTGAAAAAGGGGCAAAGTGAAGTGTACGCTCTTATCGGTAAAGAGTTTGAAGAGCGTTTCGGACTTTCCATAGCCGATTATAAAAAAAGTTCTCTGCTGCGTCTTTTTTACCAGATGATGCAGAAAAAAGGATATGACAACGAAAGCGCATTTTTAGTGCAGTTGCAAAAAGATCCCTCACTGCGCCTGTTGCTGGCCCGTCATATGTTTATCCACGTCAGTTCCTTTTTCAGAGATTCCGGGGTTTTTGCCAGCTTGGAAAAAACGCTCAGGCAGGAGCTGCGAAACAGAACCGTTACAAACTATACCGTCATCTCTTTGGGAAGTGCTTTGGGGCAGGAAGCCTACAGTATAGCCATACTGCTGCAGGAAGTGGCGGCAGCGTTGAATATAAAAACCCGCTGTCACGTCTACGCGTATGATATCGATGAAGAGGCTGTGCGCCAAGCCAGAAAGGGCTGTTTTACCTTCGGCCAGCTGGACGGGTTGGGCAGTGAGCGGATTGAGCACTATTTCACCCTGACGCAGGAGGGGTACAAGCCCGCCCCGCAGCTGCAAAACAGTGTCACTTTTGCCTTTGCCGATGCTTTAAAACCGCTGCCCGTGGCCGGTGCCGATCTGATTTTGTGCAGGAATCTGCTGATCTATCTGACTTATGATGCGCAAAAAAAGGTGCTTTCGCGTATTTATGACAGTTTACGCGAAGAAGGTATCTTCATAAGTGGCAAATCTGAAAATATCAACGCGCTGGACAGGCGGTTTGACGCGATTGACAACGAAGCCAAGATTTATCGCAAAAAGGTGCCTTCTGTCAAAGAGGATATACAAGAGCGAACTTCCCGGAATGCTGCCGTCATAAAGCCAAATTTTGTCACAGGCGGTGATGAGAAAGTTTTAATTCTTGACAGCAAATACACCGTCATCTACGCCGCCGGGTATTTTAAAAGCGCCAAAAAAAGTGCCATCCCAGCGGGATCGGATATTGATGAACTTTTTGACGTTTTGCTGGGCCAAAAGGTAAGAACCATCGCGCTGACACTTGGGATGGATCAAAGTATACAAAGTGATTTTTTTGTCATACGGGGGTATTTACAAAAACCGTGGGTTGTGCAGTTGACAGTAAAAAAATACAGCCGTGACGGTGCGCAGATGTTGGGGGTGAAGGTTGGCGAACATGATTTAAGCCAGTTTGCGCAGCTTTTTAAAAGTGCGTCGTTGAAACAAGAGGTATTGCGTCAAAGTAAGGAGAATGAAAAGAATCAGTATGAAAAACTGCTTCAGGCGTATGACCGAAAGGATAAAGAGCAAAAAAAGCAGTTAGAACAGCTTGACGTGGTCAACGAGGAGTTGGAATCAACAAACGAAGAGTTAAACAATACCAACGAAGAACTCAATAATGCCAATGAGGAGTTGGAAACGGCAAACGACCAGCTGCAAAACGCGCTGGAAGAGACAAGACAGCTTAACGCGAAACTGCAAGAAACCAGAGAGCAGCTGCAGCGCAATTACACCCGGCAAAAGCAGCTGCAACAGCGCTACACCCTTGCCATAGAGGGGGCAAACGACGTTATCTGGGATTGGGATATCAACAATGATACGCTGTATCTGCCCTCCAGGTATAGCGGGCTTTTTGAGATACGGGCAAAGATCGCTTCGCTTGCGGGATGGATAAAACGGATCGACAGAAATTACAGGGATGATTTTTATTTGGCGCTGCAAAACCATCTGGAACAAAAAAGCAGTTATTTTGAACACAGCCATCCCCTGATCCTGCCAAAAGGGGGCAGGAAATGGGTCAGGGTACGGGGCAAAGCCGTTTTTGAAAACAGAACTCCCGTGCGCATGGCCGGGTCCATAAGCGATATCGACGCGCAGTACAAAGCGCATATAGCTCTGCAGGAGCGGTTTAAAGAGTTGCAGTGTACGTTTATGATAGCCAAATACCGTATCAGGTACGAGCATGATCTGGATACGCTGCTGCAAAAAAGCGCGTATGCTATCGCCGAGGGAATGCAGGATCCGGGCAACACTTCCGTAAAGATCACTGTCGAAAACAAAGAGTATAAGACAAAAAGTTTCAGGGCGTATAAATACAGTATGAGTGCGCCGCTGCAACGGGGGGACAAGAGTGTGGGTTTGCTGCTTGTGCGAAGTAAAAAAGCGTTTTTACACGAAGAGCAGACGCTTCTGGATAATATCGCCGCACAGCTTTCTTTTGCCTATGCCAACGAGATGGATTATATTGCCGCTGAAAATATACGAAAGCGTTATGACCAAGCCATCAAGGAGGCAAACGACGGGTTGTGGGATTGGAATATCGATACGGGTCAGATGTATTTTTCCCCCAGATGGAAAGAGATATTGGGATATAGCGACAGTGAGCTTGAAAACAGTTTTGCCACCTTTGTCGCGCTTATCCACCCCGATGACGCAGACAAAACGGTGAAAAAACTCAAAGCCCATACCAGAAGCGGCAAAAAAAATTTTAAAATCGAATTTCGTATGCGCCACAAAAACGGCCACTACCTTTCCATCCTCTCAGTCGGCAAGCGCATCGGCAAGGCGCAACAGCGCCGTCTGATCGGATTTCACGTGGATATATCCGATAAACAGAAACTGGTGTACGAACTTGACAATACGATGGTCAAATACCGCAAAATCTTTAACAACGTCAAAGATATCGTGATGCTTATCGATGAACAAAGCGGCGAAATCGTGGAGATGAACAAAGCCGCCAGAGAACATTTCGGGTCGGTTCAAAATGTCGGGGGCGAACCGATGTTTCATTTCGAAAAAAGAAAACCCCTTGACTGGCACAACCATTTGCAACAGACCAAACAAAGAGGTTCCATAACCAGTGAAGCCACTTCGGTGGACAAAACGGGCAAAACGTACCACTTTGTCGTGACCTGTTCAACCCTGAAAACGGATAAAACATACCATTTTACAACCGCGTATGACATTACCAAACAGTATGAGGCGATGGAACAGCTGCAGCAAAACCAGGAACTCATGCTGCTGCAGTCGCGCCAGGCGGCCATGGGTGAAATGATCAGTATGATCGCCCACCAGTGGCGTCAGCCTATATCCGTCATCAGTATGGTAGCAAACAATATTCTGGCGGATTTGCAGATGGACAACCTGGATAAGCAGGTGTTAGAAACTTCCCTGTTAGATATCAACCATCAGGTACAGCATATGTCCAAAACCATCGATGATTTCAGGGACTTTTTTAAGCCAAAAAAAGAGCGTGTACAGATTACTGCCGGCCAGATTGTGGACAAAACGGTCGATATCGTGGGTTCGTCTCTGCAAAACAATAATATCACTCTGGAAGTAAGCGGGGAGCGCGACATCGTTTTTGAAACCTATGACAGAGAACTTGTGCAGGTACTTTTAAATATTATTTCAAACGCCAAGGACGCGCTGCAAAAGGCAACTGCCGAGAAGAAAATAATAAAGATTGAGATCAGCAAAGAGCAAAACAGCCTGTGCTTTTGTATCAAAAATAACGGGGAAGCGATCAAAAAGCGTAATCTTGCTAAAATATTTGATCCCTACTTCAGTACCAAAGATGAAAAAAACGGCAGCGGGCTTGGGTTGTATATGGCACGTTCCATTGTTCAAAAACATATGAAAGGTTCTATCGAAGCGGCCAATGAAGGCGGATGGGTCCTGTTTCGCATAAAGGTTGCATTATGAAAAACATCACGAAAAAACTCCAACAAAACGCGCAGAACCTGAGGGTGTTGTATGTAGAAGATGATACCGATCTGGGCCGGTCGGTAACAACCTATCTGCAAAAATTTTTCAAAGATGTTGTTACCGCTGCTGACGGTAGAGAGGGCTTAGACAGATATAATGCCGATACGGCGGGATTTGATATCGTTATCACCGATATCAAAATGCCGAAATTAAACGGTATCGAAATGATTAAGCGTATAAAAAAAGACAATTTCGAACAAAAAATTATCATCACCTCCGCACATACCGAAACCGATATGTTTTTGGATTCGATCAAACTGGGGGTTTCGGGGTATATTATCAAACCCATCGATTATATGCAGATGAACGGTGAACTTTTAAAGGTAGCCAAGCAGATTGTCGAGCACAAAGAAAACGAAGCGTTTAAGCATCAGCTGCAAAGCATGGTCGAGGAAAAAAGCAGGGAAAACCGCCGCCTCACCCATGAAAAGGTGCAAAATTACGAACTCACGCTTTTTGCGCTGGTGGATATGATCGAAAGCCGCGATTCCTATACCGCCGGGCATTCGACCAGGGTCGCCAAATACTCCGAAATGATCGCGCGGGATATGGGTTATAGCAAGAAAGAGTGTGATATGCTGTACAAAGCCGGCATCCTGCACGATATCGGCAAGGTTTCCACGCCCGATGCGGTACTTCTGAAACCTTCCAAGCTCAATGATTTGGAATACAGGCTCATCCAGGAACACGTCAGCGTCAGTTATCATATCCTGCACAAGATCCCGATGTATAAAGAACTTTCAGAAATCATTTACCAGCATCATGAACGCTGTGACGGCAGCGGTTACCCGCAGGGGTTAAAAGAAGACGGCATCCATCCGCTGGCAAAGATTATGATGGTGTGTGACACGTTTGATGCGATGACGACAAACCGCATTTATAAAAACAAAGCCACCGTCGCGCAGGCGCTGGCGGAGATTGAAAGCCTCGCGGGCAGCGAGTTTGATACCCGCGTTGTCCAAAGCGCGTCCCGGGTGCTTGAACATGTACGTATCGATGAGGATATCACCCAGAAACCGGGAAATACCCTGGAAGAGGAGCGCTTTGCGTACTTTTTTAAAGATATTGTTACCGATACGTACAACAGGCAGTTTCTGGATTCGCTGCTTATTCAAAACAGGCTGAACAAGGAGTACTGCTGCCTGGATATGGTGTATCTGCACCATTTTACGCGGTATAATAAAAATTACGGATGGCAGGAAGGCGATAAAGCGTTGGCGGCTTTTGGCAACGAATTGAAAACGCGTTTTGAAGATGCTTTGGTATTTCGCATGTACGGCGATGATTTTTTGATCCTGCATTCGAAAAAATGTGACGGTATCGATATTGACGCGCTGCGAAAAATCGATCTGATCCAAAAGGGCGGTCTGGAGATAAGTACGGAACATATCGATTTAAGCGATATACAGATGGCTTCGAGTAAAGACCTTGAAAAATATTTAAACGACACTGAGCGCTTTAAAAGAGTTGAGTGATAAGGGTTTTTGTTTCGCGATCGATACGCGCGAGGTTACCCTCCTTTATGTAAGCCAGTAAGAATCTGCCTTCAAACAGTAACCGGTTGTCTTTATAAACTGTCTGCAAAAGCCAAAAAGAGGAGTTTTTGCATTCAAGCAGACTGCTGCGTACCTCCAGCAGGTCGCCCAGCTTAGCGCTTGCTTTGAAATCACACGTTATTTTTTTGACCACAAAGCCGCTTTGATCGCTGCCTGGCATTACGCCTCTGGCAAAAAAAGCTTCGCTTCTGGCACGTTCACAAAAGTTTAGATACTGCGAATGGTACACGATACCGCCGCAGTCGGTGTCTTCGTAGTAGACTCGTATCTGCATGTCAATACCTTTGACAGTTTTGGTGAAAGTATAGCATACCGCCGCTTCTTTATAAAAGGGGTCCGACCCTTTTTGTGTTGCGACCCTTTTTGTGTTGCGGTTAAAACTGCATACCCCCACAGAGGGGGCGCGCAGTAATTAATCGATAGGAATGACGGGGTCAAGCCCTGCGGTATTGTGCAGGAAATGTCTGTGTTTTTCAAACTGATCGATGATATCGTTTGCGATAACATCTTCATCATAGCCGTATACGTCATACGCTTTGGCCCCGTCTTGCAGATGTACTTCGGCTCTGCCGTATTTTTTCTGGTGGTGTTTCGGATTGACCGAATCGGGGAAGGCAAAGGTCGGCGAATCGTATCGTCGCAGATGCACTTCATAAACAAAGTCCATGTCACCGGAGTGATAAGCTCTGAATGAAGCGATGCCTTTTTTCTTGTCGTGATCAATATCAACTTCCCAGTAGTGTCTGTTAAGTTCGTCTTTGACCATATGCATCGCTTTGACGACCTCTTCATCGATAAAGCGTTTTGTTTCCTCCACCGTCGGAAATTCGATAATGCGGCTGAGGCGGGATTGCCATGTGCCGCTTACCTTGCCGTGGCGGCCAGCGTTCATATGGTGTTGCAAATCTTCATAACGCGTCGCTTCAAGATGCAGCGCACGGTACAGTCCCCAGCACGCGATCAGCATAATGATCACAAAGGGCAGGGCTATGGTGATCGATGCCGCCTGCAGCGCGCCCAAGCCGCCTGCGATAAGCAGGGTCGCAGCCACCACGCCTTCAAGAACGGCCCAAAAGATACGCTGCCATACCGGAGCGTCCGTTTTGCCGCCTGTGGCGATGGTATCGATAACAAGCGAACCTGAATCCGATGAGGTGACAAAGAAGGTAATAACCAGGATCACCGCTACCAGTGAGATGATACCGCCAAAGGGGAAGTGTTCCAGGAATTTAAACAGTGCCGTTGATACGTCATCGGAAACGGCCTGGCCAAGCATAGCCATAGACCCGTCCATCATACCTTCAATAGCGCTGTTGCCAAAAACGGTCATCCAGATAAAAGTAAAGCCTACGGGGACAAAAAGAACGCCCGAGACAAACTCTCTGATGGTTCTGCCCCGTGAAACCCTGGCGATAAACATACCCACAAAAGGAGCCCACGCAATCCACCAGGCCCAGTAGAACAGCGTCCACCAGCCCATCCAGGGACTGTCTTCATACATATACTGGTTGAAACTCAGATACACGACGTCGCTGAGATAGCTGCCGATGTTTTGTACAAAGGCTGAAAGCAGCATAAACGTCGGTCCCGCAAGCAGGACAAAAAGCACCAAAACAGCGGCTAAGCCCAGATTGATCTCTGAAAGTCTTTTAATGCCCCCGTCCAGGCCAAGGACGACCGAAATGGTAGCCATGGCCGTAATGATGGCAATCAGCGTCACCTGCGTGCCTACGCCCACGGGAAGACCAAACAGGTAGTTTAGCCCCGAATTGACCTGCATAACGCCAAGACCCAGCGAAGTGGCAACGCCAAAAAGCGTACCCAGAATCGCGACGGTGTCCACGGTGTGGC
>CAYUAC010000023.1:0-21256 GCA_964442515.1 uncultured Campylobacterales bacterium
TGAAATGAAAGAGGATGGAAATCATGAATGAATCAATAAAAAAAGATTTTGAAGCCCATAATGTCGATTATGAGCAGCTTTTAGAGGATTTTAAAGCGATACTGCGAAAAAACGGCCTTAAATACACCAAGCAGCGCGAACTGATTTTAAAAGCCCTGCACCAGAACAACGGCCATTTTTCGCCCGAAGTGCTGTACAACCTCGTCCAGCAGGAAGACCCCGCGATGAATATCGGCATCGCCACGGTATACCGTACTCTGGGACTTTTGGAAGATGAGGGACTTGTTTCCTCGCTCTCTTTCGGCGCGCAGGGTAAAAAGTACGAACTTGGCGTCAAAGAACACCATGATCATATCATCTGTACCGAATGCGGCAAGATCGTGGAGTTTTGCGATGACAAGATCGAAAAACGTCAGGAAAAGATCGCGAAGTTTTTCAAATTCCAGATCACCGATCATACGATGAAGATTTACGGCGTCTGCCCCGACTGCCAGAGAAAATAAGAAAAAAGGAAGCACATTTGTTTAGCAGCCAGTATATTCAAGAACGGATCAGCAAAGCCCAAACCCTGAGAGAATTGGAGGTTAACCCCTACAGTAATAACTGCCGGCGGGATACGACGGTGGCAAAGTTTGTAAACGTCAACAGCGACGTGCAGAATTTAGAAAACAGCCGCGATGAGAGCCGCGTGTATACCGTAGCCGGCCGGATCAAGTTTTTTCGCCTGATGGGCAAAGCAAGCTTTTTAAAGATTGAGGATGAAAGCGGTATCTTGCAGATATATGTCGCCAGAGATAATCTGCCCCAAGACTTTTATAATAAAATCTTTAAAAAGAATGTGGAAGTAGGCGACATCATCGAAGTTACGGGTTTTCCCTTTATGACCAAAAAAGGGGAACTTACCCTCAGTGTCAAAGCCCTGCAGATTTTAAGCAAAGCGATTAGTCCGCTGCCGGAAAAATACCACGGTATCCAGGATAAAGAGCTGCGTTACCGCCAGCGCTATCTGGATCTGATTATGAACAGCGAAGTCAAGAAGACGTTTCATATGCGAAGCAAAATCATATCGCTGACGCGCCGCTTTTTTGAGGATAAAGGCTTTTTGGAAGTAGAAACACCCATGATGCATCCCATCCCCGGCGGTGCCAACGCTAAACCTTTTGTCACCCACCACAACGCTCTTGGTATAGACCGGTATCTGCGTATCGCACCCGAGCTGTACCTCAAGCGTCTTATCGTGGGCGGCTTTGAAGCGGTGTTTGAGATTAACCGTAATTTTAGAAACGAAGGGATGGATGCTACACACAATCCCGAATTTACTTCCATTGAATTTTACTGGGCGTATAAAGATTACAATGATTTGATTGAATTGACCAAAGAGTATTTTGAATATCTGTTTGACCATCTGCAGATGCCTACACACTTGCCCTACGGCGATCTGCAGATCGATTTTGGCTCCTTTGAGCGTATTCCTTTAATTGAGTCTTTAACCGCCGTCGGCGGCGTGCCAAAAGAGGTCGCCACCGACGCGGATAAAGCGCGAACCTATCTTAAAGAGCACAATATCGACGTAGATCAAGGGCTTAGCCTTGGCAACCTGCAGGGCGAACTGTTTGACGCGTTTGTCGAAGACAAATTGATCAATCCCACCTTTATCACCGAGTATCCGGTCGAACTCAGCCCGCTTGCCCGAAGAAGCGATGAAAACCCCGAAGTCACCGAGCGGTTTGAACTCTTCATCGCCGGCAAAGAGATTGCAAACGCCTTCAGTGAGCTTAACGACCCCATCGATCAGCTGGAGCGGTTTGAACAGCAGGTGGCGCAAAAGGACAGCGGTGATGATGAAGCCCACGAGATGGATGAGGATTTCGTGCGCGCGCTAAGCTACGGGATGGCCCCGTGTGCGGGTCAGGGTATCGGGATCGACCGGCTGGTGATGATGCTGACTAATCAGCACACGATCCGGGATGTGTTATTATTTCCCGCGATGCGTCCTGAAAAAAAAGACGTGATCGCTGAAGAAATGCAGGACAAGATTGAAGAAAAAAACAAGTAAAAGGAAACAATGAATGGCTTATTTTATGCAAGAACAAGACAAACAAGTATATGATCTGATCGAAAAAGAATTGCACAGACAAACCGACCACCTTGAAATGATCGCCAGTGAAAACTTCACTTCACCGGCTGTAATGGAAGCCATGGGCAGCGTTTTTACCAACAAATACGCCGAAGGCTACCCCTACAAGCGCTACTACGGCGGGTGTGAATACGCCGATGAGGTAGAACAGTTAGCCATTGACCGGGCCAAGGAGATTTTTGGCTGCGAGTACGCCAACGTCCAACCCCACAGCGGCTCTCAGGCAAACAGTGCGGTGTATGCCGCGCTGTTAAAAGCCGGTGATAAAATTCTGGGTATGGATCTCAGCCACGGCGGACACTTGACTCACGGTGCCAAACCAAGCTTTAGCGGCAAGAATTACCAACCTTTCTACTACGGCGTGGAAATGGATGGTAAGATCGATTACGACAAGGTACTGGAAACGGCAAAGATTGTTCGGCCCAAACTCATCATCTGCGGGGCCAGTGCATACGCCAGAGAGATTGACTTTGCTAAATTCAGAGCCATCGCCGATGAAGTGGGCGCCTACCTTCTTGCCGATATCGCCCATATCGCCGGGTTAGTGGCAGCTGATGAGCATATGAGCCCTTTCCCTTACGCCGATATCGTCACCACCACCACACACAAAACGCTGCGGGGTCCGCGAGGCGGGATGATTTTAACCAATGACGAAGATATTTATAAAAAAACCAACAGCGCGATCTTTCCGGGAACGCAGGGCGGCCCGCTCATCCATGTGATCGCGGCAAAAGCGGTGGCTTTCGGGGAGATACTGCAACCGGAGTGGAAAGAGTACGCCAGGCAGATCAAAGCCAACGCCAAAACGCTGGCGGACGTACTTGCCAAGCGAGGCTACGACGTCGTCAGCGGCGGTACGGACAACCATCTGGTGCTGGTTTCGTTTTTGGATAAGGATTTTAGCGGAAAAGAAGCCGATGAAGCTCTTGGCAACGCAGGCATTACGGTCAATAAAAATACCGTTCCGGGTGAAACAAGAAGCCCCTTTGTCACCAGCGGGGTCCGTATCGGCGCGCCGGCGTTGACCGCTCGGGGGATGAAAGAAAAAGAGTTTGAATTTATCGGCCAGAAGATAGCAGAAGTCCTTGATGATATAGGCAATGAAGATAAACAGGCCCAGATCAGGCAGGAACTGACGACGCTGGCGCGTAAATTCGTAATCTACGACCGGCCGATATATTAATTACAAGGGGGACAGGGTGTATAATGTGGATGTGAGTCTGATAAAGATGGTGACCAGCCATTACTGGATCCAAAGACCGAGAGTTGTGGAAAAACTGACCCATAACGGCAGAACGTTTTACAACAAATATGAAAGAGTCGACGAGCGTTTGACAAGACAGGTGATGAACGCCCACGCCAAAGGCGAAATCACCGTCGCGCATTCACTGATTAACAACCGCGACAAGGTTGAAAACATCGTGATTGATTACAACGGCAAGGATACGCAGCGTTTTTGGCACAGAGCGCAGCTGCTGCTGAGAGAAGAGGGTTTTTTGAATTTTACCGCATATAATACCAAAACCCCGGGGCATCTGCATCTGTACATCCACAAGGGTCATACGACGCTGCCCGAGGCGTACCAGCTTGGCAAGATGCTGTCGATGAAGCTGGCTTCGCGTATGCCAAAACAGTGGCGCATCTTTCCAAGTCAGGATTTGCCAAGGCCCTATAATATCTTGACCCTGCCGTACGGATTGTATGAAAAAGAGCGGGGCACAAAATGGTCAAGGCATATGTAGGCTGTGGAATACGTTTTGCTTTGTTTTTAGCAGAAAACTGCAGGAGAGTGGATGATGGAAGAAAATAAAAATAATAAAAACGGCAATCTTGAAGATATCATGATTGACGGCGGCGGCGGTCAAAAGCAGCTCAAAAAAATACTGATGATCATTGCGCTGGTCATCGTGGTGCTTATTGTCGCCATTGCCGTAACCAAGCTTGTCATCGGATCAGAAGAAGAGAAGCAAAACAGTCAGCAGCAGGAAGCTCCGGTCCAGGCGCCGGAAGCTTCGCAGGAGTCGCAGGCACTTTTTGAGGAAGTGCCCATTGACGAAGAAAGCCAGCAAGCCGATGAGGATTTGGACAATATGATCAATGAGCTGCGTCAGCAGCGGGATAACGGTACGCAGCAGGCAGCTGCGCCGCAGAAAGACGCGCCTCAGCCAGCAGAACCTCAGCAAGAGCAGCAAGAAGAACAAGAAACGCAGCAGCAACCCGAACAAAAGCAGGATGAGCAGGAGCAGGAACACGACCCCTATGACGTCAAAGAGGGGCACTGGTATATTCAGGTCGGATCGTTTGAGCGGCTTTCTCCCAACGAAGCCTTTTTGAAAGAGATCGAGGACAAAGGGTATAAATACTATTATTATAGAACCGAGGTCAACGGCAAACAATACACCAAAGTCGTCCTTGGCGGGTATGAAAGCAAAGATGAAGCTTCCGCCCACAGAAAACGGATCCGTGACGAGATCAACGAGGGGGCGTTCCTGCTCAGGGTGCAAAATGCACAGTAGGACCCTGCTGCTGGATGAATCCACTCCCGTTGCGATCTATGCGCAGATAAAAAAACTCTATCCCTCCCACGTGACCATGCTTTTTGAAAGCGTGGTCAACTCCAGCGAAGGCAACTTCAGTTTTATAACCATCGGAGCCAAAGAGCGGGTTTGCTACCAAAACGGGCAAACTTTTTATTATAAAGGCGGGGACAGACGCACAGTCGATGAAAGCCCTTTTGCCTTTTTAAAAAACTATTACGCCAAGGTGGATAAAAGCAGCTACCAGGCCCGGGCAAACGAACTTGGTTTCAGTTTTGTCGACGGCTTTATCGGCTTTATCGGGTATGACATGGTACAAGTGTTTGAACCCAGGCTGCAAGAGGCGATGCAAAATCTGCACGATGATCTGCACACGCCCGATCTGGATCTGGTACGCCCCGAAGTTATCCTGGCGTTTTCACACAAATCCAGCAAACTCACCATTATCAACCGCTCAGAAACCATCAGCACCCAAACCATTGAAGAACGCTTGACAAGTTCGCATGAGAAAACGCCTATCAAACCGATACAAAACCTGCAAGAAGGCAGCTACGGCATAGAGCGCCGGCGTTTTGAAGATATCGTGCGCCGGGCAAAGGAGTACATCGAAAGCGGCGACGTGTTCCAACTGCTGATTTCCAACCGCTACACCCAAAAATGCAGCGCCGATGCGCTGAGCTTTTACCGCGTACTGCGCAGCAAAAACCCCTCTCCCTATCTTTTTTTGCTCGAATACGAAGATTTTACGGTATGCGGCAGTTCACCGGAGGTTATGGTGCAGCTAAGCGCCCGCGATATCCTGCTGCGACCGATTGCGGGCACGCGCAAAAGGGGCCGGGATAAAGACAGCGACAGGGCGTATGAACACGAACTGGTCAGCGACCCGAAAGAAAGGGCCGAACATATCATGCTGGTCGATCTTGGCAGAAACGATGTGGGCCGGGTGGCCAAAAAGGGTACCGTGGAGGTGACGGATCTGATGCGCGTGGAACGCTACTCGCATGTGATGCATATGGTCAGCGATGTTGAAGCCAAGCTGCAAGAAGATAAAGATATGTTTGATCTGTTTGCCGCGACCTTTACCGCCGGGACGATGACGGGCGCGCCCAAGATCCGGGCGATGGAGTTGATCGCCGAGTTTGAGGGGTTAAAGCGGGGCTTTTACAGCGGCAGCGTGGGGTATTTCAGCTTCAACGGCAATATGGACAGCGCTATCACGATACGAACGGCACTGATTTTACACGACCGCGTGATTTTGCAGGCCGGCGCCGGCGTGGTCAGCGACAGCGTGCCAGAGCTGGAATACAAAGAGGTGCGAAACAAACTCAACGCCCTGCATGCAACAATCGATGAACTGGGAGAGAAAGATGCGTAAACTCTTTGCCGTTTTCGGAGATCCCGTCAGCCACTCCAAATCGCCGCTGATGCACAATCTGGCGATGCAAAATCTGGGGCTTGATGCCTGCTATACCCGCTACCGGCTATCTGAGGGAACAAAACTGAGAGAAAAGATGTTTGCGCTGGGTCTTAGCGGAGCAAACGTGACCGTACCGCACAAACACGCCGCATTTTTAGCCTGTGACCGGTGTGAAGAGTTTGCCGCGCGTATCCAGACGGTCAATACCATCGTGGTTCAAAAAGACAAACTCATGGGCTACAATACCGACGCGGACGGCTTTATGCTCAGTATCAAAGATTTTTCCAAAGAAAAAATATTACTGCTAGGTGCCGGCGGTACGGCCAAAGCGATCGCAGCAAAGATGGATGCCCTGGGCCTGGATGTAACCGTACTCAACCGCTCGGCCGGGCGTCTTGCCTCTTTTGATTTTTGTGAAACCTATGACTGGGAAAGCTTTGAACCCGGTAGATACGATCTGGTAATCAATACCACCAGCGCGGGTCTGAGCGATGACAATCTGCCCCTGCCTTCAAAGATGCTTGAAACACTGGCCAAAGAGGCCAAGGGGTTTGTGGACGTGATTTACGGGAAGCAGACGCCGTTTTTAGCCTGCGGACACGAACACGGAGTGATGTGTAAAGACGGAGCGGATATGCTTTTATATCAGGGTGTTTTGGCTTTTGAAAAGTTTTTTGATTATAAATGTGATAAAATAGCGGTCTCAACACAGATGAAAAAAGCTTTTAACCTTTAAGGAAACACAATGGCAAAAAAAGATTATATGCAACTTTTTGAAGATGAAGACGTATTCAGCGGCGGAAGCCCCAAAAGCAAGTTTTTCGATGTTATCAAAACGGCTAATGAAAACCTGGTTGAGCAGGAACTCGATCTGCTTTTTCAGCGTTTTGCCGCAGCCGAACAGCTGCTTGAAAAGCACGGTCTTGAAGACCACCTGGAAGAAAAACTGAGCAGACTTCACTACGAGTTTGACGATCATATCGAAAACACAAAAAACAGTTTGTATATCGAAACGGTCGGCAGCATCGTTTCCAAAAATGAGTAGACTTACGCTTGTATTTTTAATGCTGTGTGTGTGCGCGCAGGCAGCAGTAAACTGGGATAAACACCTGCAGTTTAAACTTAAAAAAGATCAGTTTTACCAGATGACAGTCAGCGAAGAGATGGATGAAGCCACCGTGAGCAAGGATTTTGCCATGAAGTGGACGCTGTTTGTCAATGAGGGGCTGGTTGTGACCCTGCGCTATGACGGGTTTAACCACCACATGGTACTGTATCAAAGATACGGGCAGGATACGTTCAAACTTGATCTTTTGCCAAAGGCTGACGGTGAGACGGTCGGGACCTATATGAATATCGTTTTCAGTGAATTTGATGATGCGAACAACGAAGCATATTTTGATATCTATATCAAAGACAATGCGCGAGCGATAATTGAGGAGAAACAATGACAGAAGCAGTTGAGAAGCAGATGCGGGCTATGATCGAAGCGATAAATGATAAAGAGGTAAGTGCGCTGTATGCCAAGCTTCCCGCAGGCAAGCGTCTGCGGGCCAAGCTGCTGTTTTCTATCGCCCAAAAAGAGCCGGCCGCTCCTAAGCTGGCGGCGATCATCGAACTTATTCATGCTGCCAGCCTGCTGCATGATGATGTGATCGATGAAGCTTCTCAAAGAAGGGGAGTTACTTCTGTCAATGCGGCATATGGCAATAAACACGCCATAATGCTTGGAGACGTGCTGTATTCCAAAGCGTATTTTGAACTTGCCGCCTTTGACACGCGGATTGCGCAAACTGTTAGCGATGCGGTGACCAAACTTTCCGTGGGCGAACTGCAGGATGTGGAACTTGCTAAAACGTTTAACACCGACGCCAAGGCGTATGAGCAGATGATTTACAACAAAACGGCCGTACTCATTGAAGCAACCGCGCGGTGCGGTGCACTGCTTGCGAAAAAAGAAGAGGACGTTTATGCCAAATACGGCAGGAATCTGGGCCTTGCGTTTCAAATAGTCGATGATATTTTAGATATTACCCAGGACAGCCAGACGCTTGGAAAACCCGCACTCAACGATTTTGTCGAGGGTAAAACGACGCTGCCTTATATCTACCTGTACCAAAAGCTGGATCAACAGGGACGTCAAAAACTGCAGTCGATGCATGGAAGAGAGCTTGATAAAGCCGAACAAAACCGGATCAAAGAGCAGATGCATGAGTTTGGCTGTATCCAAAAAGCGTACCGCAAAGCAAAAATCCTGGCCGATGAAGCTACCGCGCTTATGCATGCCCGCGGCGAGCAATATCTCGTTTCGATCGCGACGGCGATGGTTGACCGAAAATTTTGATATAATTTCGACCGTTTTTATAAAGGAGAAATTATCATGAAAAAATTCTTGTTTCTGTTACTTTTTGCGCCATATATTTTGACCGCATCGATCCTGTACGATAATATCGATGCGAATAAGGCGTATCAAAAATCAAAAGAGGGGACCGTGCTGATTGATGTGCGTACGATCAAAGAGTACCAATCCCTGCATCCAAAGGGTGCGGTTAATGTTCCGGTGTATTTTGAAAAAAACGGAGAAAGAGTGCTTAATGAAGGCTTTGCGGATGCCGTGGAAAAAAGTCTTGATGACAGTGACCGGCCCGTCATCGTTATCTGCCGAACGGGATCGCGGACAAAAGATGCCGCCCAGATTCTTGTGGATGAAGGATTTTCGCAGGTCTATAACGTTACAGACGGCTTTGCCAACGACTGGTTGAAACAGGATTTACCGGTTGAGTAAAAGAGCGCTGGAAGTGTTGCAAAATGTAACATTTCCAGCTTTTAACTTCCAATTATAATCAGCATAACTACAAATAATACTCAAAAAATTCTTATTGCTACAATTTTACACAAAAAAATCTCCTCTCTCTGAAAATAGAGTTTCATAAAGTTACATTAAAGAAAAATATTGTAAGATAAGGAATAATTATAGTTACAAGGATTCACATGGGTGTATCGATAAAAAAATATGATGTTGTTATTGTCGGAGCAGGTCTTGCCGGACTTGCCGCCGCGCGCGAACTGCAGATTGCGGGTAAAAGTGTTGCGGTCATTACCAAACTGCATCCGCTGCGAAGCCACTCCGGTGCCGCGCAGGGCGGAATCAACGCCGCACTGTCAGAAGAAGACAGTATCCAGCTGCATGAGTTTGACACCATCAAAGGAAGCGACTATTTAGCCGACCAGGACGCGGTGCGGCTGATGTGTTCCAAAGCCCCCGAGACGATTCGCTGGGCCGAGCAGATGGGCGCTGCTTTTAGCAGAGATGAAGCGGGCAGGATCGCGCAGCGTCCCTTTGGCGGGCAGTCGAAACCGCGGGCGTGTTTTGCCAAAGACCGCACGGGGCTGACCCTGCTGCAAACGATCTATGAGCAGATGCATAAAGAAAACGTCGAAGTGTTTGATGAGTGGTACTGCATGGACCTGCTGTATGAAGATGGCAAGGTAAACGGCGTGGTAGCCTATGATATCAAAAACACCGAATGCGCGATTTTTAACACAAAAGCGGTCATGTTTGCCACCGGCGGTTACGGCAGGGCGTTTAAGGTCAACTCCAACGCCCACGCCAATACCGGCGACGCGCTTTCAATCGTAGCCCGCCACGGACTGCCGCTTGAGGATATGGAGTTTGTCCAGTTTCACCCCACCGGCATCGCGGGCAGAGGTGTTTTGATCTCAGAAGCCGCCAGAGGCGAAGGTGGACGGCTGTATAACAGCAAGGGCGAGCGTTTTATGGAAAAATACGCCAAAGAAAAGATGGAACTGGCCCCAAGAGACGTGGTCAGCCGCGCCATTACCACCGAGATCAGAGAAGGCAGAGGCGTTGGCAAAAACAAAGACGCTGTGGCTATTGATCTGACCCATCTTGGCAAAGAGGTCATCATGCAGCGCCTGCCCGAGCTGCGCGATCTTGCATTGACGTTTTTAGGTCAGGATATGATCAAAGAACCCATTCACATCGCCGCAACAGCGCACTACTCTATGGGCGGCATACCCTGTACCATCGACGGACAGGTGCAAAAAAGCCCCACAGAAACGGTTGAGGGTTTTTACGCCGCGGGCGAGTGCAGCTGCGTTAGCATCCACGGGGCCAACCGGCTTGGAGCAAACTCGGTTTTAGAAGCGCTCTTTTTCGGGCGCCATGTGGGCAAATCGATGATTGCCGACATAGACGGTATTGCGTTGAAGCAGGCAAAAGAGCAAGATGCTGACAAAGCGGTAAAAAGTATTGAGAAACTGCTTGGCGCAAGCGGGCAGTACCGCGTATCCGGGCTCAGAGACGAGCTGCAAGAAAGCATGACCTTTGATGCGGGCGTGTTTCGAAGCAAAGAGACGCTGCAAAAGCAAAAAGAAAAGATAGCGCAGCTGCGCCAAAAATATAATGATATCTATCTTGACGATCATTCCAGGATTTATAACACCGATTTGCAAGAAGCGATCGAGCTTGGCCATCTGATCGATTTTTCAAGCTTTATCGTCGAAGGCGCGCTTGCCAGAGAAGAAAGCAGGGGAGCTCACTACAGAGAGGATTTTCCCACCAGAAACGATGAAAAGTTTTTACAGCACACCTTTGGCTACATGGATGAAAACGGGCAGATAAAACTGGAGTACGCGGACGTAGTCCTTGGTAATTTTGAAGTCAAAGAAAGAACATATTAAAGGCGCAATGATGGAAACACAAACGGTATTATTTCATGTATTCAGGTTCAACAAAGAAACCGACTACCTGCCTTATTACAAAAAGTACGAACTGGAAGTAGGCGAGGATGATCTGGTCCTTGATATTTTAAACAGGATCAAGTGGGAAAAAGACGGTTCCTTCAGTTACAGAAGAAGCTGCCGGCACGGGATATGCGGCAGTTGTGCGATCAAAGTCAACAATACGCCCGTACTGTCGTGCAAGTACAACGTGTATGACCTCATTGAACAGTTTGGCCATGAACTCATCATCGATCCTCAGGACAAGTCCAGAGCGTACAAGGATATGGTGATTGACAAGGGCAATTTCTGGGAAAAATACGACGCGGTCAAACCCTATCTTATCGGCGATATCGATGAGTATCCAAATGCTGAAAACAGCGTCGCGGCCAAGGAAGCCGAAAAATTGGAAGAAGCCGATTACTGCATACAGTGTGGCAACTGTTTTTACGCCTGTTCGGCACTGAGCGTGAACAAAGATTATCTGGGACCGGCTGCACTGACCAAAGCGTACCGCTTCAACGCAGATGTGCGCGATGATGCCAATGATGAGCGCCTGCATATTGTTGATATGCTGGGCAGCGGCGTGTGGGATTGCGTAAAGTGCAACGAATGCGCCCAGGCGTGTCCAAAAGAGCTTGATCCCATCGACAAAATCACTAAGCTGCATAATGAACTTTTTGCTAAGAATAAAACGGCCAAAAACGTCGCCAGCAAGCACGCGGTGGGCTTTAAACACGCCATTGCCAAGCACGGCTTGCTTGATGAGGGCGAACTGGTACGCTACAGCGAGGGCAATTTCGGGGTGCTCAAGCACCTGCCAGAAGCGTTTGCGATGATGAAAAAAGGCAAGATCGTGCCGCCTTGGAAAATGCCAAAGAGTAAGAACCTTGACGAGATACAAAAACTGATCAAATCTTCAAGCACGGTTGAAGAGTATAAAGGATCTATCCATGAGTAAACTACGATACGCACTGTTTACCGGCTGTACCGCCAGAGAATCCACGCCGGAGCTGATGAGTTCCACGCTTGCGGTGGCTAAAAAGCTCGGTATTGAGCTGGAGCTGCTGGATGAAGCCAGCTGCTGCGGAGCCAGCCACCTGCAGGATTTTGATCCTTTCCTGTCACACGTGCTTAACGCCAGAAATATCTGCTACGCTGAAAAGCACGGTCTTGAAATGGTCACTATCTGCAATACGTGTCAGCTTAATACCGCCCAGACCAAACAGGCGCTTGACAGCGACGAAGAGCTTAAAGCCAAAGTCAATCAAAAGTTGGCAGAAGTCGGGCTGGAGTATAAAGGCACCTCAGAAATCCGCCATTTTCAATATGCGCTGATGGAGGATTTCGGGCTTGAGAATCTGGCAAGTAAGGTGGAGACGCCGCTGAGCAGTTTCAACGTCGCTCCCTTTTACGGCTGCCACAATATCCGCCCAAGCGGGCTGCACGGCAAAGCCAATATGAATGAAAATCCCTACAACCCGACCTCGCTTGAAAAGATCATCGACGCGTTGGAGGGTAAGGCGGTCGATTATGAGGATAAAAACAGATGCTGCGGCTTTCACGTGGAATTGCAGGCACCAAAAACAGCCAACCGCTTAAGCGGCAACGCGCTGCTTGGAGCCAAAGACGGCGGGGCGGATATGGTCGTCACGCCCTGTCCGCTGTGCCAGATCAGAATGGATGTGCAGCAGCATAACGTCGGCAAAGAGATGGGCCGGGAAACGGCAATGCCCGTGCTGCACCTGCCTCAGCTGATCGGACTGGCACTTGGGATCGATTCCGGGGAACTTGGACTGGACCGAAACGTCACCGAACTCAAAGCTTAATCTGCCTTTTTGGGCAGTTTGAGCCGCTTGCGTATCTTTTTAGCTATCTTCTTACTGTCTTCATCAACAATAAAAAACTTTTTAAAATAGATATCATAAAAGGGTTTGGAAACCTCTTGAAAGCTTTCTCTGTCTTCATGCAGATTGATCGCCCACAGCGGTTTTTTGCCCAGTTTTTCCAGACTCAGCAGGCACTCGTTGATGCCGCCAAGCTTGCTTGAAGCGACCAAAAAGGGCAGCGCGTCCAAAAAACGCATCAGATCCAGCATGAAAACCTGCTCATCAATAGGCACTTTCAATCCGCCCGCTCCCTCAATGAGCAGGATGTCGCACTGTTTGCTGAACTGTTTGATATCTTCAATGATTTTGACCACGTCGATACTCTCAGCGCCTTTGGCTACCTGCGGGGCCGCAGGCAGGGCAAAGGTGTAGCTGGTGATATCTTTTGGAGCCAACTCCGTAAAGATTTTGCTGTGTTTTTGTACCGCCTCTAACAGCCTGGCCGCATCCTGAGGACCGTTTTTATCCACGCCCGTTTCGATGGGTTTAAACGCTCCGACGGTATAGCCCATCTTGGACAGGGTTTTGATCAGTTTGACACAGCTGTGGGTTTTGCCAACGCCCGTTCCCGTGGCAGTGACAAAGACGAGGTTGTTCATCGCTTCTCCTTTTATAACAGTAATAATTTTTGGTAGGGGCTTTCATCGGTATAGATGTTTAAGACCCTGATCCCCCACCGTCTGCAGTGGGTATGAAAACGTTCATCGTTTTGCAGCATCGCTTTTTTGTAACCCTTTGCAAAGCTTTGGTCAAAATTGATCATCTCCTGTGAGTGCGTTGCCGGATCCAGTCCGCTGATTTGGCCCAGAGGCTGCGGATTTTGTTCAAAGCGGTCGCGGATAACGATAGCGACCACCTCATGTTTTCTGGCCAGGTGGCTGAGATCGATATCACCCACAAAATCGCCGATAACAAACAGCAGCGAGCGTTTGAAAAACAGCGAAGGCAAAAGGGAGTAATCAACCTCCCGCCCGCGGGGTTCAAACTCCAGCAGATCGGCCGTATCGCGCTGAACCCGCCACATCCCCCTGGCCGGTTTGTGTTGAAAAATGATCCTGTCACTAAGCAGGGCAAGGCTGTAGCGGTTGTTGTCATGCACAGCAGCATACGCCAGAGCCGCAAAGGTTTCAGCAGCCACCTCCTGCTTGACCCCGGCGGTGCCAAAATACATCGATCCGCCAAAAAGCGCCAGCAGACCCACATTGATCTGGCGCTGTTCATGAAAAATCTTGACGTAGGGTTTGTGCTTTTTAGCCGTCACAATCCAGTCGATATGCTTAACATCATCGCCGTTTTGGTATTCGCGCAGCTCCATAAAGTCAAACCCCTGCCCTTTAAACAGGGTACTGTGGTTGCCGAGCATACCGCTGTACACCTGCTTTTTGGCTCGGAGGGTGATCTTTTTGGCTGCGTGGGTCATAGGCTATGGAATCGCGACGTCTTGGATGATAGTCTCAAGCACGCTGTCAGGGTCGGTTGCTTTGGCCAGTGCTTCAAAACTGAGCACGATGCGGTGGCGAAGCACGTCTTTAAATACCGCCGCGATCTCTACGGGAGAGACGTAATCCAGGCCCTTGATATAGCTGAAGGCTTTGGCCGCTTTGTACAGGTCGATACTGGCTCTGGGGCTGGCGCCGTATTGCAGGTATTTGGCGTATTTTTTATCCCTGGTGGCAAAGATCAGGTCGATGATGTAGCGTTCTACCTCTTCATCGATGTGTACCTGTTTGACTTCCTCTTTCATCTGCAGCAATCTATCCGGTCCTAAGATTTTGTGCAAACTTTCAAAGTCGCTGTTGGCCACCTTTTTGGCGATGAGCAGTTCTTCCTCTTTGGTGTTGTAACCGATGACGGTTTTGAGCATAAAGCGGTCCAGCTGGGCTTCTGGCAGTTCGTACGCGCCTTCCTGTTCGATGGGGTTTTGTGTGGCAAGCACCAAAAAGGGCGGGGCGATGGCAAAGCTTTCATCTCCGATTGTGACCTGCTTTTCCTGCATCACTTCAAGCAGGGCCGATTGGACCTTGGCCGGGGCGCGGTTGATCTCATCGGCTAAAAGCAGGTTGGTAAAAACAGGTCCCTTTTTGATCTTGAAACTGTTGTTGGTCATGTCGTATATTTCAGCCCCGATGATATCGCTTGGCAGCAGATCGGGGGTAAACTGCACCCGCTTAAAATCCAGATCCAGCACCTTTGAAAGCGCGTTGACCGTGGTGGTCTTTGCAAGACCCGGCACGCCCTCAAGCAGAATATGGCCATCGCTTAGCAGGCCGATCAAAAGCGCATCGATCATGCGCTCCTGGCCGATGACGGTTTTACTTAACTCTTTTTTGATCGCTTCTATCATGAGCTCATCCTTTTGACTTGGTAGACGGGGGCTTCATCGACTTCGTAGCGGCCTCTTGGATTGCCAAGTACGTCATACAGCTCGCCCTGCACAAAGCGGCCGCTTTTTTGGCGGGCCCAGTAGACTTCGATGGTCTGGTAATCTTTGAGAAAAAACGCGCTGTTGATCTCGCCCAGGGTGTATTCCTGCAGATACGCCCCCTTTAGCAGTGAAACCATCACCTTGTAGGCTTGGTAAGCGTCACGCTTGCGCACGCCTTCGCGCAGATCGATCAGTCCGTATCCGCTGGCGGCCAGCTGGTGCCAGTAGATCGTATCGACTACGCCGCTGCACAGGCCAAGCAGGTAGCTTCGCACCATGTAGTTTCTGTAATGCTCTTCGTCCACGCACTCATACTCGCTGGTTGGCGCATACGGGGCGGTGTTGCTCAGGGGCCAGTTGAGTTCGCTGATTATGATAGAGTTTTTAGACCGGCTGAGACTGACCATGGCGTATAAAAGCCGCAGTTTTTTGAAAAAATCGAAGCCCATCTGCGAATTTTCCGGCGCGCCTCTTCTGTCCACGTACAGCAGGCTGGCTACCTTGTCATAACGGGGAGTGCAGCCGTTAAAAAGCGTGCGGATAGTGTAGTGAAATTCAAAATCGATCGTAGAGGAGCCGATGAGGTCGATGTTTTTAAAAGACCCAAACGCTTTGGCAAAGATTTTGTAAAAGCGCAGGTATTCGCTCATACTCGCAAAGCCCCATTTCTTGCGGTTGATCGCGTTGCCCACCTGCACGGCGTCGATATAGGGCGCAAACGTATCGGCGACGGTGTCGGCGTGTTTGCTACAAAGCCGTGTATCTTCGATGTGGCGGCGGTCTTGCAGGATAACCAAGGTGATATGCCTGCCCTGAAGGCTTTTGACAAACTCCAGATAAGCCTGCAGGTTGTCCATATCAGAAAGCCGCAGACGCACGGCCAGTTTATTTATACCCAGATCCTCAATGAGCGCGGGGGTCTCTTGGGGGATCTTGTCAAGATTGACGCACATGCCGAAAATATCTCCGCTGCTTTGCTGCTTGCCAAGCGTGAGGTAGCGCAGGGCGATAAAGGGTGCCGCAAGCACGGAGGTCAGGGCGGTTTTGAACATATCAAAAGCCCCTTTTTTATACATAGACTTTTTGTATCGCTTGTCGGCGATGGGGTAGGGCTGATCGGAATGGCTGTCCCAGATAAAAGGGTTATCGCGCATAAATTTCCTTGTTTGTACCGCCAAAACGCTTGTGGCACCAAAACCACTGTGTGGGATCGGCGTTGATTGCGTCGCTGATCACATCAGCCTGCTTTTGGGTAGCCCGGGCGATATCGGCGTCTTCATCGTTTGTTTTTGGCGTGTAAAAGGGCTGCTTGAAGCTGATAGTATAGTGAAAATCATCGTCATAATGCATAAACACCGGCAAAATCGCCGCGTCAAATTTGCGTGAAAGGTAGGCGACCGAATCGGTCTGGTATGCCCGCTTGCCGAGGAAATCAACTTCGACCGCGTCTTTTTTGCGTACGTTTTGGTCAACCACCAGCGAGATGGGCTTTTTGTTTTTCAGCGCTTTGACCAGGTAGCGAAGGGCGCCTCTTTTTTCTATGATCTCAAAGCCGTAGCTTTCTCTCTGGGTTTTCATGAAGCGGGTGAGTTTGACGCTGCTGTCCAGCTTGCGCTGGATCTGGACCATGGAGGTGATAAAGTGCCCGATCCCGTAGCCCAGTATTTCAATATTGCCGTAATGGGCGGTGACGATGATGACGGGTTTGTTCTGGGCCAAAAGATCATCAAAGTACTCTCTGTTTTCAAACCTGATCGCTTCTGCCATCGCGTCAACCTGCAGGTATCTGGCTTCAAGCATCGTCAGCACATTAAGCATCAGGTATTTGTAGCAATCTTTTTGGATCTGTTTGATGCGCTCTTTGTCCATAGAACCGTAGACATGGAGCAGGTTGTCTCTGATAATGCGGTTTCTGCTTCGCATGGTAAAGTATAAAAGTCTGCTTATACCGGTAAAGAGGCGTACCCGTGTTTTGTGGGAGAATAATAAAACAGTTTTTTGTATAAGTTTGGTGAGTCGATACTGCATAAATCCTTTACCTTTCTAAAAGTTCTTTAATCGTTTTGTATACATCCCGCGTGGGGATTTTGTTGATGGATCGGTCGTTTTCATCCACTTCGCCGGGCGCCGGTGCCGAGCCGCTTTGGATGCAGCGGCACAGCGTGTCCTCATAAACCCTGCCGGCAGCTGTGGGGCCGTAAAGGATCACGGTGGGGCGGTTGGCTGCCCAGCCAAGATAAGTGTACGCGCAGTCGTTGCCGACAACCAGGTCGGCTTTGGCGATGATGGAACCAAGCTCGGCCAGATCGGTGCGGGGCAGTACGCGGCAGTTGGATCCCTGTTCGGCCATGTAGCTGGCGATATTGTACTCTTCGTCACTTCTGTAGGGGATAAAGATGTCCATGTCCAGCCCTCTGGCCAGGGCCAGGAAATTGTCCGCACCGTATCGGACGTTTGGCGGTTCACCCCCGATGATAAAAACCGCTTTACCCCGTCTGCTTTTAAACACGGCCGGGGTCTTGCCCGCACTGATACAGGGCTGTTTGCGCAGCACCTCTTTTTTTGTGATCTCAATATCCAGGGCTTTGGCGCACAGCAGGCGGTAGCGGTCGCATGTCATCATCTGCGGGGGCAGGTAAAAGCGCTTTGCGTACCACAGTGAGATCAGTCTGGACCCCGTGCTGATGCGGTCAAATCCGATGCTGTTTTTGCTAAGCAGTCTGGCTGTCAGCGCGCTTGGCAGCGACCCCTGCAGATCAATGGCGGCGTCAAAGGTACCGCACTTTTTGATTTGCTTTTTATCCCGGCCAAAAAGCAGCGAGAAGGCGTTAAAGCGTGCATAGGGCAGCGTGATGATTTGGTTGATATCCTTGTTGTCTTTAAAAATCGGCGCGCCGGCTTCGGAGGTGATCCACGTAATCGCCGCATCCGGCAGCTTTGCTTTGATAAACTGGGATACAAAGGCACTGATAACGGTATCTCGAAGGGGAGCAAAGTGAATAATCGCCAGTTTCATGAAAACCTTATTGTGTTATAATCTTTTAATTCTTATTATACCAAAAAGGCTGTTTATATGCTGTGTGTTTTTGACTGCGAAACGATTCCCGATCCAGGTCTCATACGCAAAACCTTTGAGATTGATCCCTCCCTTGAAGACCACCGGCTGTGCAATGAAGCGATGCGAATGCATGAAGAGGCCAAAGGTACGACTTTTTTGCCCCTTCCCTATCATAAGGTGGTGGCTATAAGTGCGGTGATCGCCGATGATTACGGGCGCTTTGTCAAGGTGGGCGATTTTGGCAGGGAGAGTCAAAAGGAAGAAGATATTATCAGCCATTTTTTTGAATTTATCGAAAAAGACAATCCAAAGCTGGTCAGTTTCAACGGCCGAAGCTTTGATATGCCCATGCTGCTTATCCGTGCGATGAAATACGACCTTTCGCTGCACGCGTTTTTTGACAACAATAACCCCGTGCTGCACAAAACCAAGTGGGCCAACTACCGCCAGCGCTACAGCGAAGAGTTTCATACCGACGTGATGGATTCGCTTTCACAGTTTGGTGCGGCGCGGGGGCTAAAGCTGGATACGCTGTGTACGATGGCGGGGATCCCCGGCAAGTATGATGTCAGCGGCGACCAGGTGATGGAGCTTTTTTATGCGGGCAAAATCGATAAGATCAACGAGTACTGCCAAAGCGATGTACTCAATACCTACTGGCTGTTTTTGAAATACCAGCAGCTGCGGGGGGATTTGACGCATGAACACTATAAAGAGTGCCTGGCAAGTATAAATCTGGATGAAAAAATGGGGTATTTTGACGTATTTTCAAATGCGATTGCTGATATTATTGACAAATAAGGAAAAACGAGCTATAATTTCGCTCGTTTAAACTACAGTGACAAGGTAGCTCAGCTGGTTAGAGCGCTGGTCTCATAAGCCGGAGGTCGGGAGTTCAAGTCTCCCTCTTGTCACCATCTACTATACACAATCCTGCAAAATTATGATTTCCAATAATAGAGTTTTAGGTTGGAATAAAAACTTTTCCTATTAAAATAGTGTAAATGCAAGGAGCAGATGGCCAATAAAGTAGCTAAATAGTGTTTCATGGTTGTTGAAATATATGGGAAATGAAATTAATAGTCAAAAGAATTTCCAATCTATTATTTACTAAATGAAAAAGTGATATAATGTATGTTTTATATAGACTAAATATAGATATAGACAAGTTTGCAATAAAAAAGGTGTGTGACATACAACTATGAAAAAAAATATATATAAATTTGATAAATCCATTTTAAAAAAGTTACAATTACCTGAAGCGGAAAATTTTTTAAATAATTTCGATGTGAACGAAAATAGTAATTTTATAGAAATTGAGTATGAAGATAAAAATTATAAATTTGATAATTTAGAAGAAACTGTAAATTCTAATATTCAAGCAATAAGCTTTTTTTCAGGGGCTGGTGGGTTAGATATTGGAGCACAAATGGCGGGTTCAAAAGTGATTTCTAGCCTTGATTTTGAGTATAAAGCAGTTGACACATTAAAATCAAATAGTTGTTTTAACCACACAAAACACATTTATGATGACATATCAAATATCAATGGTAAAACATATACTTCATTATTAAAACATAACAATCCTGAACAATTAATTTTAATTGGTGGCCCACCGTGTCAACCATTTTCAAAAGCAGGATATTGGGTTACAAATAAAAACAGGCAATCTCATGCAGATCCAAGAAATATGATAGACCAATATTTACGCATGATAGATGAACTAAAGCCTGATGGTTTTATACTTGAAAATGTTGAAAGTATATTTCATCCAACTAATAAAGTTGTTGTTGATGGATTAAAAGAAGCAATAGATAAAATGGGGTATAATTTTAAAGCAGTCAAAGCAAATGGACTTGATTATGGTGTGCCGCAAAAAAGAAAAAGAGTTTTTTTTATAGCTTCTAAAAAGAAAATTTTAACAATGCCAAAAAAAACTCATGGTAAAAATACCATATTTGACTTTGAACAAAAATTACAGAAATATGAAAATGTCCTGAATTGGATAGGGAAATTTGATACTATTGATTATTTTGAAAAAGAAGAATTAACCAATCATAAAACATATTCAGAAGAGTTATATGCAGTGCCCCCCGGTAAAAATTATATTGCATTGACAGAAAAAGCAGGATATCCAAACCCCCCTTTTGTAGCACATAAAAGATTTTGGAGTTTTTTGCTGAAGCTACATCCACTGTTGCCTTCTTGGACAATAGCCGCTCAACCAGGACCATGGGTTGGTCCTTTTCATTGGTCTGGAAGAAGACTGAGAGTTCCTGAAATTGCTGCTATTCAGACATTTCCTGAAGATTATATTTTTAAAGGAAGTAGACGTGATATTCAAAAACAAATAGGTAATGCCGTGCCTCCACTACTAGGAAAGGCAATGGTTAAGTGCTTAATGGAAAATATATGAAACCAATAATAGTTAGTGCATTTTCAGGTGCTGGGGGTGTTGATATTGGCTTTGAAAAAGCAGGATTTAAAACTGTATTTGCTTCTGATATTTGGGAAGTTGCAACACAAACAATGAAGTATAATTTTATGGATACTGAAATAGTGACTGCAAATATACAAGACATAAACTTTAACTCTGTCAAACAAAAATATGGTGATATTGATGGTTTTGTTGGAGGTCCCCCTTGCCCACCATTTTCCAAATCAAGGTTTTATAGAAAAGAAAAAAAAAGGGGATTAGATGATCAGGATGGATATCTTACTATAACTAATTATTTTCGAGCTGTTAAAGAACTTAATCCTAAATTTTTCTTTTTTGAAAATGTTCATGGATTTGTATTTAAGCCTCATAAAGAAGCTATGGAATTACTAAAAAACGAAAGTAAAAAACTTGGATATAATATTTTTTATGAGGTTGTTAATTCAGCTGATTACGGAGTCCCTCAAACTAGACAAAGGTTTATTTGTGTAGGTGTAAAAAAAGAATTGATAAATTTTACTTTTCCCAAAAAAGACTATTCAAAACCTGATAGTTTAGAAAAGGGAACAAAGCCATGGAGAGCAGTAGGAGAAGTTTTAAATGAAATTGATTT
>CAYUAC010000024.1:0-965 GCA_964442515.1 uncultured Campylobacterales bacterium
ACACTGAGTCTGGCCGCGGCGGCAGAAAGCCTGTCGGCTAGTGTCACCACGGTGTCATCACTGTTTATCTCATACACCCTGTAAGCCAGTACCGGCCCGCTGTCAAGGCCTTTTTCCATCTGCATCGCCGTAACGCCCGTTTGCGTGTCGCCGTTTAAAAGCGCCTGATGCAGGGGACTTGCGCCCCTGTATTTGGGCAGCAGGGATGCGTGCAGATTGATCGGCGTCGCAATATCCAAAATCTCCTGTTTTAAAATCTGACCGTAAGCCGCCACGATTAAAAAATCGGGTTGGTACGAAGCGATCACTTCGGCGGTATGGGCATCGAGGGTTTCTGGCTGCAGGCAACAGATACCGTGTTGTTTTGCGCAAACCTTTACCGCCGGCGGCGTCATCACCCGTTTGCGTCCCACGGGACGGTCGGGCTGGGTGATAACAAGTACGACTTCATCATGCTTGAGGTGTTCTTGCAGGATTCGCCTGGCGTAATCGGGCGTTCCCATAAAAACGATCCGCGCCATTACCCTGACCCCTCAAAAAGCGTACCGCCCCTGTGTCTACCCTCAAGTAAAAAACTCTCGGCGTCGCTTAGGTCAAACCCGCTTGCTAAAAACATCCGCTTGCCCCGCTGCAGCAAAAAATCCGCAGCCTGCAGTTTGGTCACGATCCCGCCGGTGGCAAAATGCGACCCCGGTTCGATACACACCTGCAGGTGGCTGCTTTCTATCTGATCGACCACCGGCCGCAGCTTGGCACCCGGGTCTGTTTTTGGGTTTTTGTCAAAATAGCCTTCGATGTCTGAAAGAATCACTAACAGATCGGCCTTGAAATAATACGCCGCGTGGGCCGACAAACGGTCATTGTCGCCAAAAACCAGCTCTTCGGTGGCTGTGGCGTCGTTTTCATTGATAATTGGCACCACCCCTTCTTCAAGCAACCTGTCAACGGCCTGTTTTGCGTGGTAT
>CAYUAC010000024.1:975-2323 GCA_964442515.1 uncultured Campylobacterales bacterium
GTATGTACGCTTCCTGCTGTCAAAATCATCGGCACTGAGCAGCACCTGCGCGCTGAGCAGTTCGTGGGCCTGCAGCTTTTTTTGGTACATGCTGAGCAAAAACGGTTGTCCGATAGCCGCAAGCGCCTGCTTGTTTACCAATTCCGTTTTATCAAGCCTGCAGCGGGTATAGCCCGCCGCGACGGCTCCGGAGCTGACCAGCATCACTTCATGCCCGGCCGTTTTCAACCGCGCGATCAGACTGACAAGATTTCGCATCCGCTCTTTAGCGATCTGGTTTTGTCTGGTCAGTACCGCAGAGCCGACCTTAAGGACAAGACGCATTAAGAGCCCCCTTTTTCCAGCATCGACGAAAGCAGGTATTTCAGCACATCGGTATTGATCTTGCCGGCTGAGGAAATGGGCAGAATAAACTTCGCGCCGCTGGCGTTTTTATCGTAAAAGGAGTGCATCTGCGTATCAAAACCAAACTCTTCAAGCCCCCGGTTTGATTCAAGTCCCAGATCGCTGATGAAGCGTTTGCATTTTTCATCAACCTCCTGTTTTGTAAAAACATCGCACTTGCTCAGCACAATACCGTAGGTACGATCGGCCAGTTCACTGCTGAAGTTTTCCAACTCTTCTTTGAGCGTTTGGTATTGTTCCAGCATCGGGCGGTGGTTGCTCATATCAATAAGAAACAAAAGCGTCTGCGCCCTTTGGATATGCTGCAAAAACTGTATCCCAAGCCCCCGTCCCCTGCTGGCGCCTTCGATGATTCCGGGGATATCTGCCAGAACAAAGGAGTGAAACATATCCACATCCACCACACCCAAAGAGGGAGTGAGCGTGGTAAACTCATAATTGGCCACCTGGGGCTTTGCGTTTGACAGCGTGGAGATCAGGGTGGATTTGCCCACGTTGGGATACCCCACCAGTCCCACATCGGCGATCAGTTTGAGTTCCAGCCGTATTTCGCTGGTCTGTCCGGGCAACCCTTTTTGGGCATAATCGGGAACCTGGTTGGTCGAGCTTTTGAAGTGGTAATTTCCCATACCGCCCTTACCGCCTTGCAACAGCTTGTGTTTTTGCCCGTCTTTGACCATATCAAGATAGAGTTGATCATCGATATACACACTCGTTCCCGGAGGTACGGTGATATACAAATCTTCGCCGCTTTTGCCAAACATCCTTTTTTTGCTGCCGGGTTTACCGTTTTGGGCTTTGAGAATGCGTCTGTTTTTGTAATAACTGAGCGTATCGGTATTGCTGTCTACAACCAGGTAAACATCGCCGCCTTTGCCGCCGTCTCCGCCGTCGGGTCCGCCCTGGGGGACAAATTTTTCACGCCGGAATGACCGGGCGCCCT
>CAYUAC010000024.1:2333-20558 GCA_964442515.1 uncultured Campylobacterales bacterium
GGGCGCCCTGTCCGCCGTGTCCGGAACTGACCGTAAGCGATACTGAATCTACAAACATATGTAGCCTTTGTTCTATTGAATACTTGAAAATAAATGAGAAGTATACCGCATTTGCTGCGGTATACGAAGTAGAAAAATTGCTGCGTGCGGAACTTACGCGGGGTAAACCGATACTTTTTTGCGTTTGCTGTCCAGGTTTTCAAACGCGACGATCCCGTCGATTTTTGAAAAGATCGTGTGGTCTTTGCCTATTCCGACATTCTTACCGGCGTGGACCTTGGTGCCCCGCTGTCTGATAATAATATTGCCAGCTATGACTTCCTGACCGCCGAATTTTTTTACGCCCAGCCTTCTACCGGCCGAATCTCTGTTGTTATTGGTACTGCCTTGACCTTTTTTATGTGCCATGTCTACTCCTTGCTGTTAATTTTTATGAAACTTTTGTGATTTTAACGCGGGTGAATTCTCTTCTGAACCCCACTTTTCTCTTGCTGTCCTGACGTCTTCTTTTTTTGAAAGAAACGACTTTTTTGTCTTTGCCCTCGTTGATGACGACGCCCGTAACTTTCGCACCGTCTACGGTAGGCGTACCGATTTTGCCGTCAACGGCCAACACATCGGTAAACTCTACTTCGCTTTTGGGTTCTGCACCCATTTTGTCAAAGCAGATAATATCGCCTTCTTGGACCTTGTACTGCTTTCCGCCTTGTTTAATAATTGCTTGCATCTGTTTATCCCTTTTGAGAAAATAATTTCGCAATAATATCCAAATTTTTATTAAATATCATTTAAACAGATCGTTTAATAAAAACTGCGCTACAACTGTTTGACGATATCATCGGGTTTGTTGGAATACTGCAGCGCGTCCGCCCTGCTTATGAGGTTTTGTTTATAATTTTTCAACATCACCTGCGTCTGCGTCTGCATTCCCGTTTCGCTTTGATTAAGCTGCATCTGCGAATAAATCTGGTGGACTTTGTCTTCACGGATCAGATTGGCTACCGCGGAATTGGTAATCAGTATCTCAGGTACCGCCAGCCGGCCTCCGCCGACTTTGGGTACAAGCACCTGGGAGACAACCGCGATCAGCGAGGTGGAAAGCTGGGCTCTGACCTGGGGCTGCTCATCGCCGCTGAATACGTCAATAATCCTGTTGATCGTACCGGGCGCGGAATTGGTGTGCAGCGTGCCAAAAACCAGATGCCCCGTTTCAGCTGCCGTAAGAGCCGCCGAAATGGTTTCTCTGTCACGCATCTCCCCGATCAGAATCACGTCCGGATCCTGACGCAGCGAATACTTCAGGGCTTTGGCAAAACTCTGGGTATCTTCGCCCACCCCCCTGTGGGAAAAGACGCATTTTTTATTTTTATGGACAAACTCCACGGGATCTTCCACGGTGATGATATGCTTGTACTCGCTTTCATTGATTTCATTAAGCATCGCGGCAAGCGTGGTTGATTTACCCGAACCGGTTGGACCGGTGACAAGAACAAGCCCCTTTTCTCTTTTGACCAGCTTTTTGTAGATTTCGGGGGCGTTGAGATCATCCAGTGAGGGGATTTGGGTGGGAATTATACGAAAAGCCGCGGCTATTGAGCCCATCGTTTTATAATAATTGCCCCGAAAGCGCCCGACTTCGGGAATATAAATGGCAAAATCCAGCTCCCCGGCTTCTTCATACTCTTTTTTCTGCTTTTCGGTGATGATAGAATAACACATCTGTTCCAGCTGCTGGGGGTCAAGCGGTGCGAGGTTCACCGGCTTCAGCCTGCCGTCCAGACGAATCTGCGGTTCTGTATCAGGAAGCAGGTGCAGGTCCGAGGAACCGTGGGCCACAACGCTTTTAAGCAGTTTTTTTATATCTACAGACATGGTATTCTCCTTTGGGTTAAACCAGTACTACTGGATAATATTGGGAACGATGAAAAAATCGTCCTGGGCTTTTGGCGCGCGCTCCAGCACCGCCTGGCCGACATCGCTTTGACAAACCCTGTCAGGCCGCATGGGCGTGCCGCCTTCGAGTGTGGAAAAACTGGAATCGATCCCTTCGGTATCCAGTTCGTTTAAATTTTGCACGTACTCCAGAATCGATTCGAGTTGGGCGCGCATCTGTTCCTTGTCGGCTACTTCCAGGTTTGAAAGCGTTTGCAGTTTTTCAACATCTATGTTCATAAATCCATCCTTGAATATATCATTTAATTATATGCGGTTAAGCAATTTTGCGCTTTTTTGACGGAAAATTGCAAAATTTCTGCATTATCGTAACAAATTTTAGATTAAATTTAACAATCATTGTGCTATACTAAGGCATTCACAGAAGTTTTACGCAGACAAGGAGCCAATTTGAGCCTCAACAGAGATATGAGAAATGCCGGAGTATCATTATCCTCAGAAGAGAAGATGATGACGGGTTTTATCAAATTTGAACAGTTTTTTAAACGCTACAAGTATATTATTATAGCAGCAGCGGCCCTGCTTATCCTGGCAGTAGGCGCGTATTTCGTTCAGTCGTATCTGCAACAGGACCGGTTAAAAAAAGCAAACAAAGCGTTTATAACGCTGCAAAAAGACCCATCAGACACGCAGGCGCTGTCGGCTCTGAAAGAAAACAATGAAAAACTGTATCAACTTTTTATGGTCAACCGCCAGATTAAGGAAAACAATCTCAACGCCCTGCTTGATTATGACAAAACGCAAGAAGTCAGGGATATCGGCAGCTACCATACAAAACTCAAAACGGATTCGCTTCACGAGTACGAGGGGCTCTACCGTGATCTGGCCAACCTGATTGAGGGGTACCATCTGCTTAAAGAACAAGAATTCAAACAGGCAAGTGCCAAACTTGGAGCGATTCCGGAGGACTCCATACTTTCACAGCAGGCAAACAGACTGCTGCATTACAGCGCGGGAAAGCAATAGATGCGTACCTTTATCGTTATAGCGCTTGGCGCATTGTTTATCCTCGGAGGCTGCGCCACGAAAAAGCAGTACGAACCTGAAAACACCCACGGTGCCATCACTGAAAGCAGCTGTCCCGAGATAACGGCCCTGCACGCTGACGGCGTCACGCTGGATGACGGTACGGCTGTTGACGCCAAGGGCAACAAAAGGGCGCTGAAAAAGGGATATCAGTTTGTGGGCAGTGGCAAAGACACCCTGATTCAGGCAGATGACAGCGGCAGCGTATTTGTAAGCGATCAGGAAGTAAAACTGGACGACCGCGTCATCAGTGCGACGGTATACGGGGACAAGCTTGCCTTTATCACCGCCCAAAACCGTTACGGGGTGTATGACCTGGAAGGTGAAACGATGGTTTTTCAGGATGTGGGCAGTGAAATTAATGCGATCAATACCAAAACGGTCGCGCCTTTAAAGATTGATGACCTGCTCATCTTTGCGACGCTGGAAGGCGAACTTATCGTAACTGACGGCAGCAAGATTCTCAGAGAGATTACGGTTACACCCGCAAACGATTTCAGCAATATCATCTATATGGGAGTGCTTAAAAACACCCTGATCGCCGCCACGGCAACCGATATACTCGCCCTTGGCCAAGACAGGGTTTTTCGCGAAAGTTATAAGGTCGCCGATATCGTCACAGACGACGATTATCTTTATCTTTTTACCAAAGACGGCCAAATTGTGCAACTGGATGAAAACCTCAAAGAGATCAAAACCGGTAACTTCCTTTTTGCCAACTTTGTTGACGCCGCTCTTATCAAGGGCAATATCTACGCGGTAGAAAAAGCAGGCTATATGCTGCAGTTTAACAGCGATCTGAATTATAAAGTCTATGACATCGACACAATCGATTCGCTTTCGTTTTTTACCGATCAAACGTTTTATCACGGGGGTCGATGCTTTAATCCATGAGCGATGTTATTACCGCTTTTGAAGAGTACTTGCGGGTAACAAAAGCAAAATCCCCCCTCACCGCCGATGCTTATCTGAGCGATTTGGGGCAGTACGAAGCTTTTCACAACGAATCGGTGCTTCATACCGACAGTGACAAGATCGTATCCTTTTTGGCCACCTTTGAAAACAAAAAAACCTTAAACAGAAAACTTGCAAGCATCAATGCTTTTTTACAGTTTTGCCAAGACCTCCGCATCAAAAACTTCGATATCGCCATTGCAGCGGCCAAGCTGCCAAAATCGCTGCCGAAGTTTTTGGAGTACGACCAGATCATGCAACGCCTGCGCACCATCGATACCGCAAAGGAGCTTGGACTGCGCGATTACGCCTTTTGTCTTTTCTTATATGCTACGGGATGCCGCGTCAGCGAAGCCATCCAGACCCAAACTTCGGATTTGGAAGGGGAGTGGCTGACAATCCGCTTTGCAAAGAACCAGAAAGAGCGCCTCGTGCCCGTCGCCAAACCGGCCCTGGAAGCTTTATATGCCTACCTGGCTGCCAGAAACGCAAAAAGTCCCTACCTGTGGCTCAACTACAAAGGCAGACCAATCAGCAGAATCAGCGCTTTTAAGATCGTAAAAAAACATTTGGGCGTTTCACCCCACTTTCTTCGCCACTCCTTTGCTTCTTCGCTTGTCCTTGGCGGCGCTGACCTGCGCGTGGTCCAGGAACTGCTTGGACACGCCGATATCACAACCACCTCCATCTACACCCATATCAGACAGGAAAACTTGAAAGAAAGTGTCTATACCTGCCACCCCTTAAGAGATGTAACATGAAAAGTATTGTAGAATTGCTTATGCAGAAGGGAAAGCTTTTTAAAAAGCTTTCCAGGGTAGAAAACAAACACCTTGGCACAAGAAGAGCGGTACGCATCTACTTTGGCGTGGATACGAAAAAGTATTTTCACACGATAATTGCCGTACGCCAAAAGTCAAAACTGCTGAGTAAAGACGCCCGTGACTTTGAAACAATCAATACAAATATGGCCCGCTTCAAAGATTGCGGCATCAAAAAAAAGATTTTGATCCTGGAAGGATCGATCTGTACAAAAGCAAAAGAAAATTTAGAACACACAGGTTGGGTTATTTATGATATTAGCTGATATTGGCAACTCCTATACCAAGATATATGAAAGCGGTCATATCCGCACGTATGAACATGAAGAGGCAAAGAAACGGTATAAAAACAAACGCGTATACTATATCAGCGTTTATGACAACCCCGATGTCGCCCACAGCAGCTGGGTCGATATAAGCGGCCAGATCACGCTTGATACCAGCTACCGGGGTATGGGCATTGACAGAAAGGCACTGTGCAGCGCCGTCGATGAGGGGGTGTTGGTTGATGCCGGAAGTGCCATTACCGTGGACGTAATGCAGGCAGGAGTCCATCTTGGCGGCTATATACTGCCAGGAATCGCTGCGTATCAGCAGTGTTACAGGGATATTTCCCCCTCTCTTAATGTGGAGTTTAACCCCGGTGTCGATACGGCCACGCTTCCGCAAAATACGTCCGAAGCGATCAGCTACGCCACGGTCGCTTCCATTAACTGCCTGCTGAAACAAACCATCAGGGACAAAGTGTATTTTACCGGCGGAGACGGAAAGTTTTTATCAAGACACTTTGACAATGCCATTTATGACGCTACGCTCGTGTTTAAAGGAATGATGAAAGGATTACAATGATAACAATCGCGCTTCCAAAGGGCCGCATCGCGGAAGAAACCCTGCAAATGTTCAAACAGATATTTGGTCAGGATTTTGTTTTTGACGACAGAAAACTGGTACTGCAGATGCCGGAATTCACCTTTTTGCTCGTACGCAATCAGGATGTTCCCACCTACGTATACCATCAAGCCGCCGATATCGGCGTGGTCGGACTTGACGTTATCGAAGAGAAGCAGCTCGATCTGATCAAACTGCTGGACCTTGAAATCGGAAAATGCAAGGTCGCAATCGGAACGAAAAAGGGCCGGCCCGTTGATTATAACCAGGCCAGTATCAAGGTGGCGACAAAAATGACCAATATCGCCAAAAACCACTTTGCTAAAAAAGCGATCGGCGTAGAGGTTGTCAAACTCTACGGTTCTATTGAACTGGCTCCCATTATCGGACTTTCCGATATCATCGTGGATATCGTCGAAACGGGCAATACGATGAAACAAAACGGACTGGAAGTGGGGGAGACGATCATGCACTCATCAGCGCACCTGATCGCAAACAAACAAAGTTTTTATGCTAAAAAAGAGGAGATTTTACAACTGCACTCGCAGCTTGAGGAGGTGGTCAAAAAGTCGTAGATGACTTTTTGACGCCGGTTTTTTATCTTATATAGTCAAACGGAGATTCGACAACATTCTTTCTGTCGACGATATAGGGAATAAATGCGACTTCTCTTGCTCTTTTGATCGCACCCGATACCATATCCTGGTGTTTTTTACAATTGCCGGTAAGTCTTCTTGGCATAATCTTGTACCGTTCGCTGAGCGAATGCTTCAACGATTTGAGGTCTTTATAATCAATAAACTCGACCTTTGCTTCGCAATATTTGCAATATCTTTTTTTAAACTTTCTTCTTTCTGCCATCTTTTATCCTTTAAAACGGGGGTTCTTCATTATCGATATCGATCTCAGGGATATGTTCTTTTTTCGGCTGGCTTTGGCTTTGGGGCTGTGAATAACCGCCCTGCCCGGAACCGTAGCTGTTCTGAGCGCCGCCCTGCTGCGCGTAGGAATCATCCGATCCTCCGCCGCTGCCGCCTTTGGTGTCAAGCATCTGCATGTTTTCTACCGTTACGCTGTGTTTGCTTCGCTTCTGACCGCTTTGATCGGTCCATTGTTCCAGCACCAACCGTCCCTCAACTAATACTTTGCTGCCTTTTTTGAGATACTGGTTGGCAATCTCGGCCGTTCTTCCAAACATGGACAGATCGACAAAGCAGACTTCCTCTTTTTGCTCGCCCTGCTGGGTCTTATATTTTCTGTTTGTCGCCAGACCGATTTTGGCGATTCCCAGACCAGCCTGAGAATAACGCATTTCGACATCTCTTGTTAAGTTTCCTACCAGTATCACTTTATTGTACATAATCTATCCTATTTTACGTTTGCAACCATTTTGTCAAATTCGACGAGTTCTTTTTTGCTGCTGAACTTCACGGTCATGAATTTGATAACATTTTCATTGATTTTGTAATTTCTCTCAAGTTCTGAGACAAGCTGCGCGGGGGCTTTGAAATACAATACGCTGTAGTAGCCTCTTCTGTCGCCCTGGACTTCATAGGCCAGGTTTCTGGTGCCCATTTCGTTTTTAGCCAGAAGTTCGCCGCCGTTGTTGGCGATTACAGATTCGATTTTTTGGATCTGCTCTTTTGTTTCTTCTTCAGTCAGTGTCGGTTTCAACACAAACAAACTCTCGTAAGAATTCATAATACTCCTTTTGGTTTTTAGCCCTGTTTTTTTCAAAACAGAGCAAGGTTTAAAACGCCGATTATACCAAAAAGAGTATTAAGTTTATATTAATCAGAAAGGCTTATTTCATCTCTTTCATTCGCACACGGCCCTCGCGCATTTCAACCGAAGGCATTCCCATAATATTGAAGCCGCAATCGACATGATGGATTTCCCCCGTTACACCGCTTGCAAGATCACTGAGCAGATACATACCCGAATTGCCAACCTCATCGATAGAAACGTTTTTCTTCAGCGGGGCATGGGCTTCGTTCCATTTAAGCATAAGGTTAAAATCTCCTATACCCGAAGCCGCCAGCGTTTTGATCGGACCGGCACTGATCGCGTTGACGCGGATACTGTCTTTGCCCAGATCCTCGGCCAGATATTTTACGCTCATATCCAAAGCCGCTTTGGCAACACCCATGAGGTTGTAGTTGGGGATATATTTTTCCCCGCCGTAATACGTCAGCGTCAGAATCGAACTGTTTTCATTCAGCAGCGGTTTCAACTCCCTGGTGATTTCAATCAGCGAATACACCGAAATCTCCATGGAAACCCCGAAAGCTTCCTTGGAAACATCGACAAAACGCCCCTCAAGGCCGTCTTTTGGCGCAAAAGCGATGGAATGGACGATAAAATCAAGCTCCCCGAAATCTTTTTCTAAATCGGCTTTTAACTGCTTGATCTGTTCGGGGTGCGCCGCGTCCAGCGGGTATACGTACTCACTGCCCAGTTCATTGGCGATTGGTTCAACCTTGCTTTTAAACCGCTCACTCAGATAGGTAAAAGCCATCTGCGCTCCCTGAGCGGCACACTGCTTGGCGATGCCGTACGCAATCGAGCGCTTATTGGCCACACCGATAACTAACCCTTTTTTTCCTTTCATAACCATTTGACACATCCTATATTATAAATTTTTAAAATTGTAGCATTATTGTGATTAAAACTTCCTACCTGCATGCGGTAATGATGGATTGAAAATCCTCAACCTCTAAACTTGCGCCTCCTACCAGCACGCCGTCGACTTCCGGGATCGCTGCGATACCCTGCGCGGTATGGGGTTTGACGCTTCCGCCGTACAGCAGGGACCTGCCGGCGATCATCTGCTTGATCAGGCCGTGGGTTTTGCTGATTGTTTCATTATCCGCGCTTTCACCCGTTCCGATGGCCCAGACCGGTTCATACGCGACAATCAGATTTTCATATTCCAGATCAATCCCCTCAAGCTGTGCTTTAAGGTAGCTTTGCAAATCCCCGTTTTTTCGCACCTCAAGAGGTTCGCCTATGCAGTGTATGACCGTAAAACCCTCTTTTTTGAAAAAATCAAACTTTTTTGCAATCATCTCCTGGCTTTCGCCAAGCAGGTGGCGCCGCTCGCTGTGGCCGGTCAAAATTGTGCGCACACCAAACTCATTCAGCTGCTGCAGCCCCACTTCGCCGGTCACGGAACCCTGCTTGATTCCGTACGCGTTTTGCACACCCACGCGCACGCTTTTGGTACGAAAATCATCCAGTGCCGTCAGCGGCGGAAACACAAACACTTCATCGCCCTCACGGCGAAACTGCATAAAGCTGTCTAACTGATGCAGATATGCCGAGGTTGACTTTCTGGTGTGGTTGGTTTTAAAATTGGCTGCGAAAATCACGTTTCATCCTTGACCATAAGATTTGTCACACCCGGAAGGGTTTTGCCCTCAAGCAGTTCCAGCGACGCCCCGCCGCCGGTGCTGATAAAGGTCATCTCCTCGTCATCGTCGGTTCGCTGGACCAGATCGGCCGTATCGCCGCCACCCACGACAGTGGTAGCGTGCGCGCCTGCAACGACGTGTGAAAGCTTGGTGCTGCCCTTGGCGAATTTATCCATTTCATACACGCCCATGGGACCGTTCCACAAAATCGTCTGGGCATCGTTTAAACTTTCGCTGAACAGTTTTACCGTGGCCGGACCGATATCAAGCCCCATCCAGTTTTGCGGAATCTCCTTTGCGGTGACAAACTTGATCACGCTGTCTTCACTGAACTTTTCTGCGGCCACGACGTCAACGGGCAGGTAAAGCTTGACGCCCAGGCGCTTGGCTTCTTCCATGATATGCAGCGCATCATCCATAAGTTCGTCTTCGACCAGTGAAGCGCCCACGTCCTCGCCGGTTGCTTTGAGGAAGGTAAACGCCATCCCGCCGCCGATAATGAGTTTATCGACTTTTGGCAGCAGATTGGTCAGCGCCTGCAGTTTGCCAGAAACCTTGCTACCGCCGACTATTGCCACAAAGGGGCGTACCGGTTTTTTAAGCAGCTGGTAAAAAAACTCGATCTCTTTTTGCAGCAAAAAGCCGCCTGCTTTGTGTTCATCGTCAAAATGGTGCGTAATCCCCTCAACCGAAGCGTGCGCTCTGTGGCTGACGCCGAATGCGTCGTTGATGTAAATTTCAGCCATATCAGCCAGCGCTTTTGCCATATCCCGGCTGTTTTTGGTTTCGCCCGCTTCAAAGCGCAGATTCTCAAGCAAGAGAATCTCTCCTTCCTTGAGTGCTTTTGCTTTTGCATGCGCGTCATCGCCCATGACGTCTTTTGCCATGACAATCTCTTGTTTTAACAGCGTGTGCAGCCGCTTGGCCACGGGTGAGAGCGAATACTTGGCGTTAAACTCGCCCCCGGGCCGTCCCAGGTGACTGGCAAGAATAATTTTGCAATCCCTGTCGATACAGTAGCGAATCGTCTGCATCGCCGATCTGATACGCCTGTCGTCGGTGATGTTGCCAAAATCATCCAGCGGTACGTTGAAATCGCACCGGATCAGTACCGCTTTGCTGTCAACATCTAACTCTTTGATCGATCGAAGCCGCATTGCCATCCTTTATTGCTTGCTTATGTATACGGCCATATCGACCAGACGGTTGGAATATCCCCACTCATTGTCGTACCACGCCATGATCTTGACCATATTGTTATCCACAACCTGCGTCAAATCGCTTGCCACGATGGAACTGCTGGCATCACCCAGCAGGTCCTGAGAAACCTTCATATCATCATCGACGGAGATGATGCCTTTCAACTCGCCCCGGGCTTTTTGGTCCAGGACCGCATTAACCTCTTCGATGGTGGTATCTTTGCCCACGGAAATATTGAGATCGACCATAGAAACGTTTGGCGTGGGTACACGTACGCTTTGACCGTGCAGTTTTCCCTCAAGATGGGGCATGATCAGTTTCATCGCCTTGGCCGCTCCGGTGGTGGTGGGAATCATATTCACCGCCGCGGCTCTTGCTCTTCGCTTGTCTTTTTTGTGTTTGACATCCAGGATGCTTTGGTCGTTGGTATAAGAGTGAATCGTCGTCATCAACCCTTTTTGGATTCCAAACGCATCGTCAAGTACCTTGGCTACCGGGCCTAAGCAGTTGGTGGTGCAGCTGGCGTTTGAAATGATCGCTTCGCCGCCGTAGTTTTGTTCATTCACGCCCAAAACATAGGTAGGCGTATCATCCTTGGCCGGAGCGCTGAAGATAACTTTCTTGCAGCCGTTGTCGATATGGGCCTGCGCTTTATCTTTTGTCAAAAATACCCCGGTACACTCCAGTACAACCTCCGCGCCGCATCCGGCAAAATCAAGATTTCCGGGGTCTCTGTCGTTAAAAATTCTGGCATTGGTTTTGCCCATCTTCAAATAGCCGTTTTCAACGCAAACCTCTTTTTCCGCCGTTCCGTGAACCGAGTCGTATCTGGTCAAATACTCTATCATCTCTTCATCGGCTGTATCATTGATCGCCACAAGCTCTACGTCGCTGCGGTCCTCAATGATGCGCGCTACGCTTCTTCCGATTCTGCCATATCCGTTGATCGCTACTTTTATTGCCATCTTTTACCTTTATTTTGATAAAATTTTAAAGATACTATACTAAAAACTGGCTAAAATTTCGTTTAGCCTCCGGTTACAAAAGGATACGCGCCCGTGAAAACCGCAGCGATTTTCGGCGGCAGTTTTGATCCGCCCCACAACGGCCATTTAAGCGTTATACGGCAAGCTCTGGACACCCTTGATATCGATACGCTCATTGTCATGCCAAACTTTTTGAACCCGTTTAAACACAAAACGGCCGCCAGCGCCAGACAGCGCCTGCAGTGGTTAGAAACCATGACGGCGAAAATGGACAAAGTCACCGTCAGCGATTACGAAATCCGCAAAGGTTACGCCGTGCCCACTGTCGAAACGGTAACGCACTTTTTAAAAGAATATGATAAAATATACTTTATTATCGGGGCCGACAACGTCAAAACGCTGCACAAGTGGAAAGATTACGAGCGGTTAAAAGCGCTGGTCACGTTTGTCGTCGCCACCCGCAAAGGCGGTGAAACCAAAGATTTCACTACCCTTGCGGTCAACAGGGATATAAGTTCGACCCAGATGCGCCAAAAGCCCGAAAAAGAGCATATCCCCCCAAGTATTTATTCACAGGTAAAGGAAGTTTATGAACGACAGAATTGAAAAGATCGTAGAGCTGCTGGACAGCAAAAAAGCCGAGGATATTCAAACCTTTGATTTAACCGGCAAGGATTATATCGCCCAGCGCGTCGTGATCGCCAACAGTCTGGGTACCAAGCACACGCTTGCCCTCCTGGAGTATCTCAAAGAGTTTTTGAAGCAGCAGGGCGAAAGCATACTCAGCGTCGATGAAAGCGAAGACTGGGCGGTGTGCGACCTGGGTGATATCATCATCCACGTCATGACTCCCGAATACAGGGAAAAATACGATCTTGAAGAGTTTTTACAAAAGTTGTATGACAATTAAGGCAGACTTTGCCGCAAGTTAGGTTATAATAAAAATATCCCGCGATGTTTACGCGGGCGATCTATTTTAGGAGGTGAAATTATGAATACCAGTATTGTAGGAAAAAAATTTGAATTAACAGAACCGATTAAAGATCATATCGACAGTCTGATCCAATCGCTTAACAAATATAATCTTGAAATCATTTCGGCCAAAACGATCATTTCCGGTGATGAAAAAAACGGCAAAAAAGGCTACAGCGTCGAATTCATCGTCAATCTCAAAAACAAAAACAGCGTTGTTATTACCCAAAAAGACAAAGATGTCTACGCCGCGGCCGATCTGGCAATAGAGCGGGTTAAAAAAGTACTTCGAAGACATTCGGACAAGATCAAGGATAAAAAACATATCAGCCACGAAGAGATTGACGCGATGCCGATCTTGGAAAGCGAACGCCTTGAAAACAGCGAGGATGAGATCGTACCGATGGATTTGGAACTGCATAAACCCATGGAGATAGAAGAAGCGATCCAAACGCTTAAAGATGACAAAAAAAGACAGTTTTTAGTTTTTAACGATATGGAAAGCAAACTGCGTATTATGTACAAACGCGCCGACGGGCGGTTTGGACTGTATTAAGAAAACCGTTACAGGCAGCACCTCTGCTGCCTGAGAAGTTGTACGCACAATTAAAAATTCCATAAGGAATTCATTATGACAACAACACTTCATCTGAGGATATTTGTTCTTACACTCTGTCTTGCATCATTTTTATCTGCACAGTCAGCAGATGAAAAAAAAGCCAAAATTGACGAGCACAGTTCAAAGACCCTCCAGATGCTTTATAAAACATACCCACAGTCAAGGAAAAAAGTACAGCAAAGTTACGGATATGCAACATTTAGCAATATCGGTGTAAACATTTTGTTTTTTTCTGCTGCGGGCGGCAGTGGCGTTGCGGTAACACAATCAGGAAAAAAAACATACATGAAAATGGCATCGGCAGGTGTCGGACCGGGGACCGGGATTAAAGATTTTCGGATTGTTTTTCTTTTTGAAAATAAAAAGATATTTGATCATTTTGTGAAACATGGCTGGGAAGCCAATGTACAAGCTGATGCCGCCGCAAAATCTGACAACAAAGGCGGCTCGATAGAAAAAGCGGTAACAGTAAGGCCGGGAATGAAGCTTTATAAAATGACCAAGAACGGAGTGGCCATCCAGGCAACAATTCAAGGCACAAAATATTGGAAAAACGATTCATTGAATGAAAAATAATATTGTTCAATCGGTAATTTTCAACAAGTATGCTAAATCGAGACTGAAACAGCTCCCCTGTCCCTCTTTGGAATCGATTGCAATCGCTATTTTGTGCTTGTCACAGAAACCTTTCACCACGGCAAGCCCCATACCAAACCCCTTGGCGCTGCTGTCTTCCTGATAATAACTGTCAAACACGACAAAGAGATTTCTGGTGTCTATCCCTCGTCCCGTATCACTGATCTGCAATCGGCTGCCGTGCATGGCAATTTCTACGCTACCCTCTTTTTTATTATATTTAATGGCGTTTGAAAGCAGGTTGTCTACAACCTGAAAAAAACCCTGTTTATCCGTTTGCACCACTATGCCTTCGGGAACATGGTTGGTTATTGTCACTTTGCCTTTGATATCTGCAAATTTTTGCACACTTGCCCCGATCAGTTCAGACAGATCAAAACTTTCAACATCCACCGACTGCACCTGCTTTTTGATCGCGTACTCCATCTGGTCATACAATCCAAGCAGATCGCTGCTTGCCTGCTGGATACGGCCCAGCTTTTGCAGACTCTTGTCATCATCAAGCTTTCGCCCCAGCATCTTGGCATTAATCTGGATGGTGGAGACGGGGGTGTTGAGTTCATGCAGGGTTTTTTGCAGCATCTGTTTGAGATTGCCCTCGCCCTCATACATATGTTCAAACACGCTTAAAGACAGAAACCAGAACAGACTCAGTCCAAACAGCAGCAAAAACGCGGTAATAAAGATAAAGTTTTGCTGGGTAAAACCAAACCGTGTAACCAGAAAATAGTTGACAAAAAGCACGGCCAGGATCACGACCGCCACGATCAGCAGCAGCAAGCCCATATAAAAATTACGTCCCTTTTGCAAAACGGTATCCCACCCCTTTGATGTTTTCGATACTGCCCTCTGGCAGCAGTTTTTTCAGTTTGTTGACATACACGCGAAGCGAACCTTCGCTAAAGTCTTCCCCGTCCCACAGGCGGCTGCTGATCATCTCTTTGGTTACGATGATGCCTTTGTTGTCCAAAAACAGATCCAAAAGCCCCAACACTTTGCTTGGCAGCTGCAACTGCCTGTTATCCTGAAAAATCAACTGTTTTTGCCTGTCATACACGACGCCCTCACAAAGCGTAATCCTCTCGCCAGAAAGCCGGCCGCTTCGTTTGAGAACCGCTTCGATGCGAAGCAGCAGTTCATCGGGGTCCACGGGCTTTTTTATATAATCATCCCCGCCGCAGACAAAGGCTTGCTGCAGCATTTCTTTATCTTTGTACGAAGTCAGGAAAATGGCGGGCGTATCGTCGCCCGCGCCGCGGAGTTCTTTTAGCAGACCACTGCCCTGGCAGTCAGGCAGGTTGATATCAAGCAGGTACAGGTCAAAATGGCCGGCAAAGGTAATATCAAGCAGCTTTTGCCCGGTAGCTGCGTGGGTAACACTAAAGCCCGCATCTTCCAAAAACTCTTGTAAACTCCCGGCAAAGAGCGTATCATCTTCCAAAAACGCTATTGTTATCTCATTCATGGCAGTTTAAAATCGTTTTTGTCTCGTCAAAAAAGTATTCAATCCCCTCATAACCCGTATACACCCCGTAACCGATCACGGCGATGGCGGCAAGCTTGACCATGACGCTTCGAAAGCTGCTTTTGTTAAACCAGCCCACAAAAAAGCCAAGCGAAAAAAGCGCGGGAATGGTGCTGAGGCCAAAAATGATCATGACCACCGCACCCCACAAAGGGCTGGCCGTACTGGCGGCGGTGATGGCAAAAAAGTAAACAAAGCCACACGGCAGCAGGCCGTTTAGCATCCCAAGCAGGTAAAAAGAAAACAGCGAATTGGAATGCAAAAGCCGTTTAAAATTTCGCTGATACCACGCGTTTTTGGAAAAGGAGTGTTCTATGGCGGTTAAAAACTTGATCTTGCCCGCAAGCGAAAGCCCCGCTAAGATCATAGCCACAGCCGCAAGGATCAAAAGCGTCCCGCTTGCTTCGCGGCTGAGGGTAGCCACCCCGCCAAGCAGACCAAAAAGCGCGCCTAAAAACCCGTACGTCGTCACCCGCCCCAGTGAATACAGCAGATGGGCGATACTTTGCGTGGTTTTATTCCATTTTGACTGCACCTTGGTACTGGAATACGCGATTACGATCCCGCCGCACATGCCGATACAGTGGCCAAAAGATCCTAAAAACGCGATAGTGATGATTGAGAAAAGATTAATCGCTTCCAAGCAGCTGCCTTTTTACTTTGGGATTATTCAGGGTTCTGCCCTGCAGCATCCGCCGCTGCATCGTTTCAAAATCGACAAACCCCTCTTCTTTGTTCTCATACGCGCCAAAACCGTAATTCATCGGCGTATCATCGGTAAGTGAGTACCATGCCTCTTTTCCGTCTATCCAGCGCTTTGTATCTTTGGTATAAACCCAGATCACCGCATCTTTCGCAAACTCCTTGTTTTCCAGCCAGTGGGCCATGCCGCCGTGGTCGTGAAAAAACCAGGTCCGGCCGCCGGGGGCGACGACCTGCGATGCGTAGGTCAAATCCTCAATAATCATCCCGCAGTCGCTGTCTTGATAACTGCCAAGCTTGATCGGCAGCGGTTTTTGGGCGGTGTTCCCCTCCTTGGTGACCACCATATGCTGATTTTGTGCCATGGAAATGACGATCAGGCCGATTACCGTCAGCAGTATAGCCACAATAACAAGCTGTAATATTATTTTTTTCATATTATAAAAACACTCCGTTGATAATATAATATGATACCACAAAATAGCTGCAAAGCAGCGTAAAAGCCAGCGTCAGCAGCGCGGCGGCCCTGTAAAGCCTGCGAGGCTTTTGGCCGGTAGCAAACTGCAAGATCCACGTGCCAAGCGCGCTGAATACGGCCGTAAAAAGCGTACCCCAGATAAGATAGCCGATAGAGTGATACTCCTTTTGGAGCATACAAAAGGGGCATTTGTGCGTGGGTTCCTGGTAGATATAGGTACCAAAAAACTGTACTACCGAGTAGTAGCCAAAAATCAGCAGCAGCACCCCCGCGACAAATAGCACCGGCGCGTTTTTTTGCATTGATGCGGCCACGGTCAGAGCCGCCGATAGATAAAACCCGATCAACAGCGAACGCACATCCATTCCAAAGGGCAGATCACTGCTTCCGCTGGCACCGTAGATATCGGTACAGCACGAAACCGGTTCGGCCGTACTCAGCGAAGAAAAAAACGCGAGATCAAACCCGCCCTCAACAAGCACCACCGCGGCAAAAAGCACAAACAGCGCGCTTTTTTTCCGCATCAGCGGGTAATCGCGGCGGCTCAGATCATAGCGGTTAAACACGATCCACAAGCCCCCAAGCAAAACACTGAACAATTTGATGGCCAGCAGCACTCGGGCCCCGTCATACGATTCTATGACACCGGCAGCACACATCGCACCCGGGATCAGTGCCGAAAGCCCGTTGATCGTATACGCAAAAAAAACATACGAAACCAGTTTGAGCAAGACGATAAATACAATCACCGCGCCAAGCAGGTATGAGCGCTTTTCAAGACCGTACTGGCGCTGCGACGTTTGCGAAAAATCCCAAAACCGCAAAATCTTCAGCGCAAAAAACAGTGCGTACACGGTAGCAACCACCATAAGGCCCTGCAAAAACAGGTAGATTAAAACATTATTGTCAGCCAGTATCTTTGCTTCAATCATTGCCCCATCAGCCTTCCTGAATCCATGGCAAAGATGCTGTCAACAGCGTCAAACTCGCCAAAGAGCGGATCATGCGTGGCTACCAGGATTGTCTTGCCCCGGTTTTTAAGCGTTTGCAGCAGTTGCAGCAAAGCAAGCGAATTTGCATGGTCCAGATTGGCCGTGGGTTCGTCGCAAATGATGATTTCGGGGTCATTGACCAGCGCCCGCGCGATGGCGCAGCGCTGCTTCTCCCCGCCTGAGAGATTTTTGACAAACTCTTTGGCCTTATGATCAATCCCGGCACTTTGCATCGCATCCGCAATGCGTTTTTGGCCCTGAACGTAGCTGCCCGGATACACCACGGTGGGGGCAAAGACGTTGTCATACACCCGCAGATCCTCAAAAAGTTCATACGCTTGAAAAACAAAACCGATGTGGGCATTTCGCAGCCTGCTTTGGTGCAGATCGGGCAGCTTTGAGATAGGATCATCTGCGATATACACCGCCCCGCTGCTTGGTTTTTCAAATCCGGCAATCAGTGCAAGAAGGGTTGATTTTCCGCTGCCGCTGACGCCTTGCAGCAGTGCAAACTCCCCCTTTTGCACCTGCATATCGATTCCGTGCAGCACGCGGGTATTTTTTTTACCCTCCCGGTAGGTTTTGCTGACTTTTTCTACACGGATCATTTCAGCGCCTCCTTGGGACTGGATACGCTCAGGCGCCATGTGGGCACCAGCACCGCAGCCATCGATGCGCTGACAAAAAGCACGTAGAGTTTTAAAAACAGTGCGGGGGCAAATACCGGCGCAAAGTCATACAGATACTCAAAATTGCTGCGGCCTAAAAAGATATCTTTTATCAGCGGCGCGTCAAAACCGTACACGTACACAAAAGCGGCGATAAAGCCGGCAAAAAAGCTCAAACTCGCCGCGATAAAACTTTCGGCGAATTTCAGCTTCATCACATCAGCGATACTGAAACCAAGCGCGCGCAGGATTCCCACCTCTTTTTTCGCGACACTGCCGGCGTACGCGTACTTAAAATACAAGATCAGACACAGCACCAGCAGTGCCAGCATCGCAAAGATCAAAAACAAGCCGCTGCCAAAATCATACGCGTTTTGGTATTTGCGCTGCAT
>CAYUAC010000025.1:0-19963 GCA_964442515.1 uncultured Campylobacterales bacterium
TAAAGTAAAATCAGATTAAAAAAAGGCTTTCTATGCGCTTTAGCTCCTTTTTTGACGCCTGGCTGTACGGTCCCCGGGGCTATTACGAACAGTACAAAACCATCGGCAAGGCCGGTGATTTCTATACCGCTGTTTCGGTATCAAACTTTTTCGGTGCCGCTATTGCGGAGGGAATTTACAAACAGATACAGAAAAAGATACTGCCAAGATCATTTACGCTGGTGGAGATAGGCGCGCACCGGGGGTATCTGCTGTGTGATATGATCCAGTGGCTTTTTACCCGCGACCCTTCCCTTATCGGCTCGCTGGAGTTTGCGATCGTGGAAAAACACCCAAAACTGATCCGGGAGCAAAAAAATTATATCCACAGCCGCTTCGGGCAGGATGTGAACGTAACGCACTACCGGGATTTGTCGCAGCTGCGAAGCCAAACCGTGGTGGCCGTGGCCAATGAGATTTTTGACGCGTTTGCGTGCGAACTGGTCTATGGCGACAGGATTTGTCACATCGACGGTCAAACGCTGCATCCGTACTGGGTGCAAAACGAGGATGCAGCGATCAAAGCGCAGCAAAAGCGCTACGGTATCGACAAAGGCGAAGTGGCTTTGGGGTTTGAAGATTTTGCGAGCCAACTTGCGGCTACGGGCCAGAGGGTGCATTTTATCACCTTTGATTACGGCCAGAAAGAAGCCAGAAACGATTTCTCCGTGCGTATTTACAAAAACCATGAAGTCTATCCCTTCTTTGAAAACGGCCTGGATATGCACGCGCTCTATCAAAAAAGTGATTTGACGATGGATGTGCATTTTGGCCACCTCATCGGGGCGTTTACAGATGCCGGGTTTGATCTGAATGCTTACAAAAGTCAGGGTTCGGCACTGGTGGATTTTGGTATAATTGAGCTTTTAGAAATGTATGCCAAAAAAGCAAGTCCGCAAGCTTATCAGCAGCAGGCGGGCAAGATCAAAACCCTTTTAGCCCCCGATCAGATGGGCGAGCGTTTTGCTATGGCATATTTTGTTTATCAAGGAAACACCCATGCAACTGAAAATAAATGATATAGACAAAGAGTTTGAAGAAGGCATCACAATAGAGCGTATCATGCAGCAACTGCAGGTTCAGGACAAGGTAATGGCCGTAGCGGTCAATATGGATATTGTCAAAAAAGACAAATGGAGCAGCTTCGTCCCCAAAGAGGGTGACGAGATAGAGATGCTGCACTTTGTGGGCGGTGGATAAGATGGAATCGATTCTTATCGTCATATTATCAGCGATCACCATCGCAACGATCTTAAACGTCATTTTGCGACGTTTTAACGTTCCCACCATTATCGGTTATATCTTTACCGGCGCGGTGATTGCGTATATGTTTGATCTTGGCAGCGCCCATGACGGAGAGCTGGCCCACATCGCCGAGTTTGGTATCGTATTTTTAATGTTTACCATCGGCCTTGAAATCTCATTTGCGCACTTAAAGAGTATGAAGTACGAAGTCTTTGTCAACGGCGCGGTGCAGGTACTGCTTACTGCCGCGGTCGTCTTTGCGATCGCGCATTTTGGATTTGGGCAGGAGATAAAATCAAGCATCATCATCGGCGCGGCCATCGCGCTGTCTTCGACGGCAATCGTGCTCAAAGTCCTTAATGAAAGCGGCAAGATCAACAGCGAATTTGGCAAACGTTCTCTGGGGATACTGCTGTTTCAGGATATGGCCGTCGTACCCATTTTGCTGATGATCACCATCTTTGCCTCAGATGACAGTTCGCTTGGGCAGTTGATGACCACCACGCTCATTAACGCCGTTATCGCGCTGCTTATTTTATATATTCTGGGCAAATACGTGCTTGAGAGGGTGCTGAAACTGGTCGCTGACAGCAACGAAATCTACATGGGCGCGATCTTGCTAATCGTGGTGGGCAGTTCCTACATCGCCCACGCTTTCGGGTTTTCCTATTCGCTGGGGGCGTTTATCGCGGGGATGATGATTGCCGAGACCAAATACCGCCATCAGATTGAGGCTGACCTGATCCCGTTTCGCGATATCTTGCTGGGGCTGTTTTTTATCACCATCGGTATGCAGATCGATTTTACCACGCTGGGCCAAAACATTACCGGCGTTTTGGGTCTTTTGGTCACGATTATGACGATGAAAGCCCTGCTGATCTTTGCGATCGTACGCGCCAGTTCACAAAAACGCACCGCCATCAAAACGGCGATGTCGCTGTCGCAGATCGGGGAATTTTCCCTGGCGATTGTCGCCCTGGCCAACTCAAACGGCCTGCTGGAACCTTCAACGGTACAGGTACTGATCGTGACAGTCGTGCTATCCATGATCATCACGCCTTTCATCCTCAACCATATCAGCCGGCTTGCCGATATTTTCGCCAAAGAAAGCACTCCGGAGGACTTAATCATCCAAAGTGCCGGGTACAGAAACCATGTCATCGTCTGCGGTTACGGCAATACCGGCCAGGATATCGTCAAACGCCTTGAGAAACAAAACATTCCCTACGTCATTATCGAAATCGATCTGAAACTGGTCGAACAGGGCAAGGCCGAGGGCCGCAATATCGTCTTTGGCAACGCGGCCCAGAAAACGGTACTGGAAAATATCGATATCAAAAACGCGTCCAGCATCATCGTAGCTATTGACAACTTTGCCAAACTGCAGATGGTCGTAGAGATCGTTCATCAGATCAGACCCGGAATCGACGTTGTTGCCAGAGTTGAAAATCAGATGCAAAAAGAGATTCTTGGCAGTTTTCACCTCAAACACGTCGTCAGCAATTCGGCAGTCATGGCCGACCTGCTTGTGGATGAAGCGCTTAGCTGCAAGCTTTCATCGTAAAATAAAAGCAGTTCCACCCGCTGTCGTGGTCATACGCAAGCCTGCTGCCGTGCAGCTGTAATATCGTATCACACAGATACAATCCAAGGCCCAGCCCCTTGCTGCCGCTTGCTTTGACAAAAGCTTCGATGTAGTATGCCAGGGGCTTGTCAAGGGGCGGGGCTTTGGAATAAATCCTGACCTGCCCGTCTGCGGCTTCAATACGCACCCCGGCAGCGGAGTGTTTCTGAGCGTTTTCCAGCAGATTTTTAAGCACGATCATCAGCATCTCTTCATCGGCGTATATCTCAAAATCTTTGATATCTTCGCCAAACCGCGCTTCTGTAAAATACAGCCGTTTTGTATTGTCGTAAACCCGCCCGAAGCGGAGTTTTTTCTTTCGGATCACGGACATTTTTGCTTTTTCCAGCGTCGCGATATTTTTCACGATCGTATCCATGCGCGAAAAGACGTTTTTTAAAAGCTGCTTATCGCTTGAATCTTCCAGCAGTTCCACCGCGATCTTACCTTTTGCGATGGGTGTTTTAAGCTCGTGCATAAAGTTTTTCATAAACAGGTTTTTAGACTCTATCAGCGAGTCGATATTGGCAATGGCCCGGTCAAAACTCTGCGCGATCATGCCGATCTCATCTTTTTGATCCATCCCGACCTTAACGGTCGTATCGCCCCTGCCAAACTGCACGATCTTTCGCTGCAGCCGTTTCAGCGGCCACAGTTTTTTTAAAATCATAATATACAGGGTTATAAAGGTTACCAAAAATACAAACAATAAAATAGAAGCGATATAGATATTATACGATTTTGGTTTCATATCCTGCAGCATAAGGTTATAGCCGCGTTCTTGTATATAAATATAATAATCATCTTCATATACAAAAACACGGACCCGTGAATCAAACTGTTCGCGAAAAAAGATCACTTCACCCTCTTTTAAAACACGCAGCGCTTTTTTATCTTTTTGGACCGGTTTGACGCTATATTTATCATACAGCATTTGCAACTGATCTTTTTCGGGAAGAAACTGTAAGCCCGAAAGAAAGCCGTTGGAGATAAGCTGGTAGCGGTTTTCCCGCTGCATTTGGAAGTTTTTGCGGTCATAATGCAAAAACAGCAAGAAAGCCGCGACGATGATCAAAACCGCCAGGGTAAAAACAATATGAATGAATGCGGTTATGGAGATGTTTTTCATCATGGTGTTTGCTTAGGTATACAGTGCATACCCTATACCCCGGATCGATTTGATAAATTTTCTGCTGTCATCGATCGCGGCCAGTTTGTTGCGCAGCCTGGAAATGATCACGTCGATATTTTTCAGACTGCTGCTGTCGTCTATATGTTCACTGGCATAGATAAACTCTTCTCTTGAAACAGCGCTGTTTTCGCGGCTTATCAAGAGGGAGAGAATATCAAACTCAGCCAGGGTTAATTCCAATATATGCCCTTGGAACTTGATGGTATTGTCAAAAATTTCAAAGAGATTAGTTTGTTTACTGCTGTCTTGGCTGCTGTCGGCTCTGCGCCGCAGTACCGATTTGATTCTTGCTTCCAACTCGCGCGGGTCGTAGGGCTTTGGCAGATAATCATCCGCGCCTCGGTCCAAGCCCATAACCTTGTCGAGTATATCATCCCTTGCTGATGAGATAATAATGGGTATATCCGATTTTTCCTTGATCTTGCCGATGACTTCCAACCCGTCCATCTCAGGCAGGGTCAAATCCAGTATCACCAGGTCATATTCTTTTTGCGTCAACTGCGAAAGCCCTATATAGGGACTTTCACAATTATCAACCTCAATATCAAAGGGCCCCAGATAACGAACGATGACATCGGCAAGTTCTAAGTCGTCTTCAATCATCAATACCCGTATCACGGCTTACTCCACAATCTGCATGAAGGTTTGTCCGTAGCGGTTGATAAAGACTTTCTTTTTACCTTCATAGCGCTGCAGTGCCGTTTGCAAATCATCCATATCCGTAATTTCAAAGCTTTCAATCTGGATGATCACGTCACCGGGTTTAAACCCGAGCTTTTCGGCCTGACTTCCCGGATCCACGTCAGCAACCAGCACACCCTCGATATTTTCGGGCAGGCGGTATTTTTGCGCCAGAGAAGTATCAATGGAACTTAGCTGCAACCCTTTTGCAAGTGCCGTGGTCAGATTGGGTCCGGAACTTTCGCGGTCGATGAGTTCCAGCATCGTCGCTTTGTTTTCACCTTCGCGTTCATATTCGATCTGAACCTTTTGGCCGGGCTGATAAGAACCGATTTTACGCGACAGATCCGATGCGTCCTCAACGGGTTCACCGTCGACGGCGTAGATAAGATCGCCCCGTTTCAAGCCTGCCTCGTCCGCGGGCGAACCGGGTTCTATATCCATAACAAGCGCGCCGTTTGTATGGTCATACATCGACCTGGCTTCTTTCTGAATATCCTGAATCGATACGCCCATATAACCGCGTTCGATCGTACCGTATTTGGCCAGCTTGTCAACGATGTTTTGTACCATCGCAGCGGGAATGGCAAAGCCGATTCCGTTGTTGCCGCCGCTTCTGGTCAGAATCGCGCTATTAATACCGATCAGTACGCCCCTGCTGTCAATAAGCGCGCCCCCGGAGTTGCCGGGGTTGATAGAAGCGTCGGTCTGGATAAAATCCTCATACCGGTTGATACCCACCTTATCGCGGTTGGTTGCCGATATAATTCCCTGGGTTACGGTTTGCCCGACACCGAAGGGATTGCCGATTGCAAAAACGACATCGCCGATTCGCAAATCCTCGTTTTTTGCGATGGTCGCGGGCCGCAGATTGTCCGCGTCTATCTGAATCAGCGCAAGATCGCTTTCTTTATCGGTGCCTACTATCTTGGCTTCGTACTCTTTGTCGCTGCCGCCAAGGGTCACGACAATCTCATCTGCGTTGCGGACGACGTGGCTGTTGGTAACGATGTGACCCTCTTTACTCAAGATCACCCCGCTTCCTAGCGAGCGCTGTACTCTTTCTTTTGGAAAGGCGTCCTTAAAATCCCTGCCGAAAAACCGCTTAAAGAACGGATCGTCAAACATCTGTCCAAAGGGGCTGGAGGAAAATGACGTCTTGGTCGTTTTCTGTGTCGAAATATTCACCACAGACGCCATCGCTTCTTTTACACTGTTATGATATGAAGCGATAACGTTATTTTCCTGCGCGTCCACTCTTTTTGCTTTTTTTTCGGGATGGATAAAATCAATATCTTGCGCCAGCGTCGATACGGTGATCAATGCCGCGCTCAAAAGTATTTTTATTGTCATGAACTCTCCTTTCACCATGTATTATAACGCTGCATAATTAATACGGCGTAAATCAAGGGTTAATCATTAGTAAACCCCTGATGCGTTAAATAATCAGCATTCCGTCTCCGTAGCTGAAAAAGCGGTAGCGCTGCCGTACGGCTTCTTCATACAGCCGCAGACAGGTCTGTATTCCGACAAAGGAAGCCACCAGCATCAAAAGCGTGGATTTTGGCAGGTGAAAATTGGTCAGCAGATGATCAACCCGCACCGGCGGATTGCCCGGATGCAAAAAAAGATCACACTGCCCTTTAGTTTTTTTGGTTCTTGCGTAATATTCCGCCGTTCTGGTTACGGTGGTACCGATAGCGGTGATTTTAGCATCTGAGTCCAGCAGCGCCTGCGCACCGGGACCGATCTCGTAATACTCGCTGTGCATAGGGTGGTCGGTTATTTTGTCCGTCTGGACGGGTTTGAAGGTTCCCGCGCCCACATGCAGGGTTAAAAACCGTGTTTCATACTCTTTTTGCAGCCGCTCATACATCGCCTGATCAAAATGCAGCGACGCCGTGGGAGCCGCGACCGCACCCTGTCTGGACGCAAAGACGCTTTGGTACTCTTTTTCGTCGCTTTTGTCATCGGGTCGGTCGATATAGGGAGGCAGGGGTACGTGGCCGATTGTCTCAAGCACGCCTGCCAGGGCGTAAAAATCCAGCCGCCTGTTTTCTTGCCAAAAACTCACAATGCGCGTACCGCCGGGCAAAAGCTCTTCAACGACGGCACAAAGCCCGTTGTCAAACAGCAGTTTGCCCCCTTTTTGAACCCGTCCTTTAATCATCACTTCAAAAAACGCTTGGCCTACCGGGCTATTGACCAAAAGCTCGACTTTGCCGCCGCTTTCTTTTCTACCGTGTATTCTGGCTTTGATCACCTTGGTATCATTAAGCAATACGGCACTGTCATTTGGCAGGTATTCAAAAAAACGGGCAAAGGTTGTGTGCGTGATCCTGTCACGCTCCCTGTCATACACTAAAAGCCGCGCACTGCTTTTTGGCTCGGCCGCGCGTTTAGCGATCAACTCCGGGGGCAATTCGTAATCATAACTGCCACTCAGCGCCGGATCAAGACTCACTGCCGCTTTCCTCAGTTTCCGGGGCGGGTTTTTCGGGATTGATCATCTTCGCAATCCAGATTGACACCCCGTACAGCAGGATCATAGGCCCTGACATCAGCATCTGCGTAATCACATCCGGCGGAGTCAAAATCGCTGAAATGATAAAGATAAAGACCACGGCGTATTTAAAAAAGCCCTTCAGCGATTCATCGGTCACCAGCCCGATGGTAGCCAGGAAAAAGGTGATCACGGGCAGTTCAAAGCTTAACCCAAAGCCTATCATCAGCTTGGTAAAAAAGCCTACGTACTCATTGATCTTTGGCGCCACATTAACCAGCGTGTTCCCGAAATTAACCAAAAACTCAAAGCCAAAGGGTACGACGATATAGTACGCAAACGCCGCTCCCATCACAAACATCAGCGTAGCAAAAAAGGTAAAGGGCACGATGAATTTTTTTTCATTGGCATACAGCCCCGGGGCGACAAACAGCCACAACTGCCAAAAGATCATGGGCAGCGAAATGATAAAGGCGGTAAAAAAACTCACCTTCAAAGCCGTAAAGAATGCTTCGGGTACGCCTGTTGCGATCATACTGGCCTGTTCGGGCAAAACCGCTTTTAAAGGTTTCATCATCCACTCTAGTATGGGTTCGTAAAAATAAAAAGATATCACAAACATCACGATTACGGTGATGATAATATAGCCTAAGCGCTTGCGCAGTTCGGCGATATGGGGTTTAATCTCCTCAAGCATTGTCATCCTTTTTTATACTGTCTATCTTTTTGCCGCTTTCATACTTTTTCTCAAAGTTTTTTTCACTCTTTTCGACCTCTTTGACACTCTCTTCCAGCTCTTTGGTCACATCCAGTTTCTTAAAATCATCGATACTGGCCGTTGCTTCATCAAGATGCTTTTTATAACTCATCGCCTCATCTTTTAAATCCGCGATCTTGAGTTCATTGTCAATCGTTGATTTTGCCTCGCTGAGGCCGCCTTTGATCTTTTTGAAAAACTTGGCCGTCTCCACCATCGCCGTTGGCAGTTTTTCCGGCCCCAAAAACATAATAGCGATCACTGCAACCAGCAGCAGTTCTGCCAAACCCATTCCAAACATCTGTGCTACTCCTGTTGTTTTGTAAACTGCATCCTCAAATAGGTACATTGGAGGCATTTTTTGAACAAAGACTCACTCATTCTCAAAATCCTCTCATAGGATTTTTCCGAAGCTAAAAATCGCAGACGGCCTCGTGCCGCTGCAGGGAAGATTTTTAGAATCGTTCCCTATTGTTCAAAAAATGCCTGCGTATCTTCTATAAACGGGTATTATACCTTGTATCACTTTAAAAGGTAAAGCGCTAATTCGTCAGCCAGGCAAAAGTTTGGATTATAATACCGGCTGCTTTTTTTTATAAGTTTTCCTTTTTGTTCCAAAAACCGCGCGCGCTGCCTGGTCTTTTCATCGGCGGGCACAAAGCCCACTTTGCTTCGAAGCCCCAGAAAAAGCCGTTCAACCTCTCTGTCTTCTTGACTTAACTCCTCAATTTGCCCCGCAAAGGGATCGGCGATATAGCTTTCAATATCTGCGGTGTTATACACCCGCCGCTGCCCGTCAAAGCCGATAGCCCCCGCGCCAATGCCAAGATAGGGTTCATACTGCCAGTAGCCCAGATTGTGCAGGCTCGGGTTGCCGAAATTTGAAATCTCATACTGTTTGTACCCCTTTGTCTCAAGCGTATTTGCAATCATGTCAGAAAACCGATCCTCAGGCAGCGTTGTCCCCTCAAGCGCGGTGCCTTTTTCGACGGTGAGTTCGTACGCACTGATATGGTCGGTATCAAAAGAAGTAAAGATTTGCAAATCCTCTTGCAGCAGCCGGGCCGTATCAAGGGGCGTATTATAGATCAGATCGATACTGACACGCTCAAAAATCCCCTGTGCCGTTTTTATCGCTTCTTTTGCTTTTTGGGGAGTGTGGGAGCGGTTTAAGTATTTCAGTTTCTCTTTGTCAAAGCTTTGTACCCCCAGACTGATGCGGTCTGTCCCAAAGCCCTTCATCATCTGCATCCACGCCGCGTCCGCGCTGCCGGGATTGGCTTCGACCGTGATCTCTTTGATACGGGGCGTATCCAGCAGCGAAAAAAGCGGCGCGTACAGCCTGGCGTCCACGCTGGAAGGGGTACCGCCGCCGATAAAAACCGTTTTGACCGCCCTTTCTTGCAGCGCGGCTTCAAGCTGGGAATACAGGGCTTTGAAGTAGCGGTCTTTGAGATGAAACTTATCCACATAGGAGTGAAAAGAGCAGTAGCTGCACTTGCTGTCGCAAAAAGGGATGTGGATATACAGAAGCATTTTTTAATCACTTTTTGAGTAAAATAGTAGCAAAAACAGGGTAATAAACAGGTTGAAACGGTGCCCTTGAATACAAAGCAGGAGAATATATGGAAAAAAGGTACAGGCCAAATGTCGCGGCTATTGTCCTTTCTTCAAAATATCCCGAAAAATGCGAATTTTTTCTTGGCAAACGCAGTGATTTAAACAACGTTTGGCAGTTTCCCCAGGGTGGTATCGATGAGGGGGAAGAGCCAAAGGACGCACTTTTCAGGGAACTAAAAGAAGAAATAGGCACCGATGCGGTAGAGATTGTCGCCAGTTATCCCGACTGGATCAAATACGATTTTCCGCCTATCATCGCCAAAAAGATGTACCCTTTTGACGGACAGGTACAGCGGTATTATCTCGTCCGGCTCAAAAGCGGCGCAAAGATCGATCTGGATACCCACGAACACGTGGAGTTTGAGGATTATGCATTCAGCGATTTAAACGAAGTGGTCAAAACTACCACCCATTTCAAAAAGCCGGTGTATAAAAAAGTTTTAAAATATTTTCAAAAAGAGGGTTTTATTTAATGAAGATCGTACAGAAGTTCGGAGGCACCAGTGTCGGCAATCTTGACCGTATCGAAACGGTCGCCAAAAGAGTAGCCCAGACCAAAGCAGACGGTCATGACGTGGTCGTCGTAGTCTCGGCCATGAGCGGTGAGACCAACAAACTGATCGAATACGCGGGCCATTTCAGTCCCAATCCTTCAAAAAAAGAGATGGATCTGCTGCTGAGTTCCGGGGAGCGCGTCACAAGCGCCCTGCTTTCAATCGCGCTGAATCAGATGGGCCATGAGGCCGTGGCCATGACCGGGCGCGAAGCCGGTATCTTAACCGACAGCGCGCACACCACCGCGCGTATCAGCAATATCGACCCAAACCCCATGGACGGCGCGCTCAAAGAGGGCAAAGTCGTCGTCGTAGCCGGTTTTCAGGGCATCAGCAGCGACGGCAAGGTTACCACCCTTGGCAGAGGCGGCAGCGACCTCAGCGCCGTAGCGATCGCGGGCGCGCTGCAGGCGGATCTGTGTGAAATCTATACCGACGTTGACGGCATCTACACCACCGATCCCCGTATCGAGCCAAATGCCAAAAAGATGGAAAAAATAAGCTATGACGAAATGCTTGAACTGGCCAGTCTGGGCGCCAAGGTATTGCAAAACCGCTCGGTCGAACTGGCAAAAAAGCTGAATCTAAACCTGGTTGTGCGCAGCAGTTTCAACCAAAACGAGGGAACACTTATTACAAAGGAAGAGAGTATGGAGGAAGTATTAGTCAGCGGCGTGGCACTTGACAAAGACCAGGCCAGAGTGGATTTAAAAGGCGTAACCGACGAACCCGGCATCGCTTCAGAAATTTTCAAAGCCCTGTCAAAAGAGCAGATCAACGTGGATATGATCGTACAAACCATCAGCAAGGACGGCGCGACATCCCTTGATTTCACCGTGCCGCAAAGCCAGCTGGAAACGGTCAGAAACATTATGAAAAGCTTTGATAAAAGCATCAAAGATATCGAATACAACGATGAAATCGTCAAAGTCTCCATCGTGGGCGTGGGTATGAAAAATCACAGCGGCGTTGCCTCCAAAGCCTTTGAAACGATGGCAAATGAAAATATCAATATCCAGATGATCAGCACCAGCGAGATCAAAATCTCCATGGTCGTGGATAAAAAATACGGAGAGTTAGCCGTGCGTGCCCTGCACAGCGCGTATGACCTGTAATGCAGCAAGCCCTGATTGACTGGACGCGAAACTATATCAGAGGGACCCATCCCATGAGTTGGATGGAAGAGCGCATCTTTGAGTGGGGACCTATCGCCACCAACTGCCTGCAAAAGGTGCTGGAGGGCAAAACGATTTTGCTTTTGACCGATGAGGATTCCAGGTGGCTGGAAGAATATATCCCAAAAAAGATCAACGACCCTTCGCTGGGCCGCCCCATGATTCCGCTGTATCCGCTCAAACAGATCTATCCGAATGTAGACAACATCAGAAACAGCGGCGATATAGAGGTTATGAACGATATGCTCTCCATCTCCTTTGAGGGAGGATACTTTATCTGGTATATCGGCCGAAGCGACCACCCCTATACCAGGATCGCTTTTAGAGACGATGAAAATTTTCTGTGGGTGTTCAATGACGAGATTCAAAGCGCGTTTAATCTCAAAAGCTACGACAAAGATTGTGATATCAAGCTGTTGGAACTGTTCCGGCTGTTTAACGATTCCATCGACGCGTCACTGTTTGGGGAGTTTTAAGCGATGTATTCGCATCTGGTCATCTGCAGCGATTTTGCAAACAAGATAGCCCGGCTGAAGCAAAACGATTGTGAATTTGTCACCATCGACCGTGATGAGATTCTTATCGATGATGCCAAACTGGCGATTGAAAAAGCCCATATCAGCAGCGAAAAACAAAAATGCATTATTATCTGCGCACCCAAATTCTCCGAAATCGCGCAGAACAAACTGCTCAAAGTCATAGAAGAACCGCCGGGGAACGTGGTGTTTGTTTTGCTAGGCAAAAGCAGATCATCTTTTTTGCAAACGATCCTTTCGCGGCTGCCTGTTGTCAACGAGTATCAAAGAAGCGCGCAAAAAGCCATCCCCGCCATCGAAAAGATCGACCTGGCATACGTGTACGACCTCCTTACTGCCAACAAATTCATCAAAGCAGCAGAAGCCAAAGAGATTTTTGAAAGCCATATGACCGCGGCTTTGCAAAGCAGAGCGTTTGTGTTTGAGCAAAAAGATTACGAACAGCTGCAGCGTCTGGTCAAACTCCTTGATCTGGGTTCTCCCGCGCGGTGGGTGCTTTCTACGGCGATGCTGCAGCTGCTGCAGATCAAGGCAAAAACGCAAAAGGCAGGCAAATGAGAATAAAAAAAGTAGATTTTGACCTTCCCGCATTTTTGCGCGAATGCGACGTCGACAGCGGCGGAATCGCCATCATGGCCAAAAAGGGAGAGGTACACACTTTTCATATCACAGATATCGGATGCGGCGCGGCCAATATCTTAAAACAGGACGCCCTGAGCAAGGGAGCCGATTTCGCGCTGCCCTACGGTACGATCGAGTGCCAAAACAGTAAAAAAGAGGGAGTGCTGATTGGAACAAGCGCGCAGCTGCAAAAACTGGCACAGGGTTTAAAAGCCCAGCCCTACGGCCTCAAAGAGATTGGCGCACAGCTGCGGCTGTTTTTAACGCATACACGGTTTTTGTTCAAAATCATGGGCGCTGTCAACACCAACCAAGACAGTTTCAACCCCGACAGCCGCTTTCAGGGCAGTGAAGCGATAAACCGGATTGAAACCATGATCGCCGATGGAGCCGATATCATCGATCTTGGCGGCGTCTCCAGCCGCCCGGGCAGCAAACCGGTTCCGGTTGCCAAAGAACTTGCCAGGGTCACCCCCGTAATCGATCTGATCAAAAAGCGAAGGCTGCATGAAAAGGCGGTGTTCAGTATCGATACCTTTGTGCCCGAAGTCGCCGAATACGCGCTTGAAAACGGTTTTGGCATCGTCAATGACATCACCGGCCTCAGCGACGAAAGGATCGGCCGCCTATGCGCAAAACACGGGGCAAAACTGTGTATCATGCATATGCAAAACGATCCTTCTACCATGCAGCAAAACCCCCGCTATGAGGACGTAATCCTGGAAGTGGAGGATTTTTTCCATACCCGGCTGCAAAAAGCATACGATTGCGGACTGAGTACAAACGATATTATCTTAGACGTGGGAATCGGTTTTGGCAAGAGTTTGGAGCACAACCTTGCCCTGCTCAACAGCCACGCGCATTTTCAAAAGTTTGGCTGCGAACTGCTGGTGGGTGCCAGCCGCAAATCCATGATCGACAGGATCCATCCAAGCAGCGTGGATAAGCGTCTGCCCGGTACCCTGGCGACCCATATCAAAGCATACCAAAACGGCGCCAATATCATCAGAGCCCATGATGTCAAAGAGCACCGGCAGGCTTTTGACGTTTTGCAAGCGATAGAAAAACAGACGATGCCGGATTAATTATCTTTGCCAAAAGAGGATAAAATGGTATAATTATTTCAAAAAAGTCTCAGCCATGAAAAATATGAAAAACATTCTCACAACCCTGCGTAACCTGAATATTTTGTACGCGGAAGACGACAAAACCACCAGAGACAATACGGTTAAAACCCTGGAGTTGCTTTTTAACGAAGTTGTCACGGCAAAAGACGGAGTACAAGCGGTTGAACTGTTTCAAACCAATCAGATCCATATCGTTTTACTTGATTACAAGATGCCCGGGCGTGACGGCTTTGAGGTAGCCAGGGCTATCAGAGACACCGACGCCAAGACTCCCATTATCATCGCCAGTGCCTACAGCGACAAGGAAAATGAACTCAAAACCGCCGGCGTCAACCTGATCAAATATATCCAAAAGCCGCTGCAGTACGACAGCCTCACCGTGGCGCTTGAAGATTCGATCACCTCCTTGCAAAGCAGTCATAAACTCAACGTCGCTCTGGCAGAAGACTGTTACTATGATTTTGCGGGCAAGCGCTTTTATAAAGGCGAAAAACAGATAAAACTTTCAAATTACGAAATCAAGTTTCTTGAAACCCTGCTCAAAGAACGCGGCCGTATCGTCAAAAAAAGCGACGTATGGCAGCGGGTTTTTGGCTACGAATCACGCACCAACACACTGCGTAACATGGTATACCGCCTCAGGAAAAAGATCGGCAACGATATCATCCACACGGTTAAAGATATCGGCTACCTCATCCGCTAATAAGCGTTGACGCGCTTTTTCAGGCGCCCAAGAGCGTCTTTGTCCACCTCTTTGGAATACCGGAGTTTCACATACTCATCAGCGATCTGCTGGAGGTTTTTATCCCCGCTTTGTTGTAAAAAGGTATGCAGCGACTGCCGTTTGTCCCAGTGCAATCCTTTTTTGGCCGCTTTTTTTAACAGCCTTTGCATCAGACACTGCAGCCTGTCCTTGCAGCCGCGCCCCTTGATGAGGATAAAAAACAGCACGCCCACAACGCCCAGCCCGAGTATACTTCCCACAAAACGCATCAAAAACCCCTGATCACTGCGAAGGGCTTCAAAAAAGCTGTTTTGGGTCAGGTAGTTGTAATACAGCACCCATTTTTGCAGCTTATACTTGATGTAATTAAGCCACAGGTAGCTGCGGCTGTTTTGCGACAGTGCCTGCGTACTTTGTTCGTCGCTGCTTGCTGCCATTGACGTAGCATCGACGCGCACCCATCCGCGCTTTGGCAGATAGACTTCGCTCCAGGCATGCGCATCTTTTTGTCTGATGACGTAGTAATCTTCTATCTTGGCTTCCTCTTTTGCCAGATATCCCGTTACCACCCTGCTTGGCAGATCAAAAATCCTGGCTGCGGTGGCAAAAGCGGAGGCAAAATGCACGCAGTAACCTTTTTTGCGCTCAAAAAGAAACGAATCGGCAAAATCGGTTTTATCAAAACTCGGCGGATTGAGCGTATATTGCAAACCCGCCTGTCTAAACAGCGCTTTGAGTGCCTCAAAACGCTCCTGCGGGCTTTGGTCCAGATGCTTTTTTGCCGCCTCCCGCAGTTTTTGATTGGCATCTTTATCAAAGTCTTTGGATTTATGGGGGACGTTTCCAAAAGCTTGGAAACCCTGGGCCGATCGCAGCGAATAGCGTTTTTGTTCCACCACCTCTTCCTGAGCGTAAATGGTATACGAACTGCTGCGTCTTGCTTTTTCAATGGTCTCCAGCGGATAATCGACGCTGTAGAGATAATTTTGAAAATGGGGCTGCAAAATAATATCATATGCCAGCAGATCTTGTGTATTTTCCAGCGGCCCGGGGGCAAATGTCATCTCTTCTTCTTCGCGCCACGAGGTGGCGTTTTTTTCATACATGACGCTGCCTCTGAGATACAGCGGGGTTTGGGGACTGCCCTGCGTGATTTCAAGTTCCATCACTTTGCGCTGTGAAAGCACATTGAGCGCGCGGCTGCCTATGTGCATCGTCCCGTCATGCCCGGTTACGGCACTCTGGCTGTCTGAAAAACCAAAATCCCCCCGTTCAAAGGAGATTCTTGGAAAAAACAAAAACAATACTACAATAAGCGGGACAGAAAGCATAAAGATTTTCAAAGCAACCTTTACCGCCGCCCCGGGGGTGGTACGCATCTGATACAGCAGTATCAGCGCTGCCAGCAAAAAGAGTTCAAACACCGTATAAAACAGCGCCACGACAGAAGTGTGAAAAAACAGCCAGAGCGCGATCAGCAAAAACGGCGTAATCAGCAGATAAAAATTGATCCTGCCGCTTAGCAGCTGCGCGGCTGCAGCTACCAGCAACAGTGAAAGAATTATCTGGACAAACGCTTTTAACGTGGTAATGTTTTCGACACCGATAAAACCCGCCAAAAGCCCCACGCACAGCAGTCCAACAGCCAAAACAGGCATCTGCAGCTCTTTTTTGTCGACAATCAGCGCCGCTGCGGCCAGAAGCATAAACACCTGCATGGGCAGATGCAAAAGAAAAAACACCGGAAGCGACGTCACCCCTAAAGCGATCAGCAGCAGGGTTTTTTGATCAGTAAAGCGCCAGTTTTTCCAAGATCGCATAGGTATCCTCTTTTTTGCTGCTGTAACGCCGCCTCTTCAGACGCACTTCATACGCTATGTGCGCACTGCTTGCCTGCAATACCCACAAACATATCTGGCTTAAACGCTGTTCGACGCTTCCGGGAATGGTATGAAAATCAAAGATAAGCTTGATATCATCTTTGCTGTAGGTAAAACGCTTGCTCATAGGCTCGCCCTTGGCAACGGAGGGCCAGTGAACGGTGGAGAGTTTTTCTCCCTGTTCATACGGCTTCAAATCGTCAAAACTCTCCAGCTGCCCATACCGTGCCAACTGCCTGTAAAACTCTTTTTTCAAATCCCTGCCGGCGGGTTTGGGATAAACAATATACTCCGCGTTAACTTGCAGATATTTACCAAAGCGGATATGCCCGAAAGGAAAATAGCTTTGAAGCCACAGACGCCGTATCCGGGCCTTTCCCCTTTTTTCAAACCGCTTTGTCAGAAACAGCGTTTTTTGCTCCATCGCCCGCAGCGGACCGATATAACGGTCTTCAAGATACAGATCATAACTGTCGCTTGACGCGCTGCCAAAGAGGGTAAAATACAGTTTCGCATCACGCCCGGCAAACACCGCTTCTGATGCAAGAGCCTCTGCGCGCACGGGCAGGATATTGAGCCGTCCGACCAGGCAGCTGGTTCCTGCCAGGGCAAACAGGACAAACAAAACGATATAAACAATATTGTAATTGTGCATATACGCCTGCAAAAACAGCCCAAAAAAAACCGCGATGATAAACAGGAAGTATTTTGTCGGCTTTGATTTCAGCGACCTGTTAAATTCTATGAAGCGCTTTACGTATCGCATCAAAAATTTCAACATCGTCGGATTTGGCTACCACCCTGTGGCCAAGCACATACGGCATCACCGCATCCACGTCCGCGTCAATCACGAAATCGCGTTTGTGCACGTACGCCCAGCCTTTGGCTACGCCAAGCAGCTGCTTAGCCCCTCTGGTTGAGAGGCCGTATTCAAACATTCCGCTTTGCCTGGTAAAATCGGCCACATCCAAAATATACTCGATCACGGCGTCATCGCAGTAAACGGTTTTGGCCCCCGCACTCAACGCATCCAGCTGCTTTGCGGTAATACTGCCCAGCCCGCTGACTTCGCCGCCGGTTAAAATCTTTTTTTCCGCCTCCTTGGTAGGGTAACCGATACTCATGGAGATACTGAAACGGTCCAGCTGCGAAATGGGCAGGGCGAAAGTGCCGTTTTCTTCCAGAGGATTTTGTGTAGCCATGACAAAAAAGTTCTCATCCAGTTTATAACTGACGCCTTCTATACTGACCTGACCCTCCTCCATCGCTTCAAGCAGCGCGCTTTGTGTTTTTGGCGTGGTACGGTTGATCTCATCGGCTAAGATACACTGACTGAAAATCGGCCCCTTTTTAAAGTGAAACCGCGAAGCGGCGCTGTCAAAATAGTTTACGCCCACGATATCACTTGGCAGCATATCGCTGGTAAACTGAATCCGTTTAAATTTTAGCCCCAGCACGTCGGCAAATGTTTTTGCAAGCGTTGTTTTGCCCACCCCGGGAATATCCTCGATCAAGATATTGCCGCCTGAGAGAAAAGACGCAAGCGCGAGTTTGATATTGTGTTCTTTGCTCTGAACGGCTTTTTCTATCTGCGAAATGATAAAATCTATGACCACGCGCTGCCTTTATTCATTGGAAATGTATACACGATTATATCGATTTTTTTTAATTTTTGGATAATATTAGAAGTATGAAAGAAGATTTTATCGACATCAACCGGATCAATTTGGCAAGCTTTTTGGGATGCAGCGGCTGCAGTCGATGCTGTGACGGATCGCGGTTTCTCTTTGCCCCGCTGTTTCTCAGCGATATCGCCGATACGTACCGCTATTTTCCCATTGTATATATCAAACTCGGCCCTATTATGCGCCTGGTCTTTCTTCTGGCTTCTAAAGAAGGCTGCCGCTATCTTGACGCAGAGGGAAACTGCGGCATTTACCACAACAGACCCCACGCATGCAGGATTTATCCCTTTTCCCCCTATAATCGCTCCATCTACCTTGACACCTCCTGTCCGGGGGTGGGAATGCAGGGCTGGCTTATAGCCGCAAACGGCGTGATGGCAAAGCAGTTTTGGCATCCGCGCCTGCTGGACAGTGACGCCAGGTTCCGGCATACGCAGCGCTTTATCGACAGAAAAAGAAAATGGCGCAGAATCGGTAGGTTTGAGGGGTTTGCTCTTTTTAACGCCACGGGTTCAAGCCGCTATGATGCCATGATCCGGTACTCACAGCGCCACCTGAAACATTACCCTATTTTTTAAAAAACTTTTCGTTTTCGGGATTGGAGGCAAAAACGTTCATCGAGCGTTCTTGATGTTGTTGCTGCTGCTGTTGTACCTGGCTTGGCTTTTGTGTGGGCGCCTGGGCCATATTGATAGCGATCGCTTTGTCATCAAGCGAAAGTTGCAAAATCGAACCCAAAGGCATCCGTACGATTGAGCCGAAATTATCTTCCCCGAAACCCGCTTCAAAAACAAGCATTTCATTTTCGATAACGGCCGTTTGCAGAGTATAGCCGCCAAGGATAAAATATGACGGGTCCCGTAGCTGCAGGCGTTCGGGCAGCGGCGGATCAAATTCAACCGCTTTCATATCCGCAAGCAGTCCAAACTCGGTTTCACTGTCAACCAAAAAGCCGATAATATTGGACAGATTGATCTGCATGATTTTTTTAAAATCTTCACTGTTTACAATGTTAAAATACATCCGTTTCCCTTCTTTATTTGAAACTTCGGCAAAATGACAAACCCTGCCAGCGCGTTCATCACAGCCATTTTTTGAAAATTTTGCAAGTCGTTTAGGGCTATATCGGCAGGTTGCAGCCGCTTTTGATCCAAAAGCCTGGCCCGGTACGTACCTTTTAGCAGCGGCTCTTTGGGCGTGTACCAAACCCTGCCGTCGTAAAAAGCGACATTGGCAATCGAAGTGTCGGTTACCAGGTCGTTTTGAACGATCAGGATTTCATCGCGCCCCTGTTTGAGCGTATCGATAGCGCTTCGGTCGCAGTACTTGTACGCATACTCTATCCGGGCGGTAACCGGGGTGACAGAACCGATGGGGGTAAAAGCGTACGGGCTTGTTTCAACGCCTCTAATGCCGTTTTCATCATAAAGCACTTTTGCCCTGCCCTCGTGTTTGCAGTCGCTAAAAGCACTTTGAAGCTGCGGGGCGGCAAAACCGTGATCTGCCGCGGTTGCGGCGACGCGCTTTTGATGGTACTCAAGATGCAGCGGCCGTCCCTGCTGCACCCAAATCGTTTCAAAAAAGCACATCAGCCAAAGAGGTCGGTACTCATGTAACGCATCGCGCTGTCACATAAAATCGTCACAATCTTTTTGTCTGGATACTCTTTGGCCAGCTGTTTGGCCGCCAGCACGTTGGCACCGCTTGAAATACCCACCATCAGCCCCTTCTGCGCGATCAGGGCTTTGGCTTCGCTGATCGCATCCTCATCACGGATCTGTATGATTTTGTCGATAAACTGCTCATTGTAATTTTTAGGAATAAACCCGGCACCGATACCCTGTATCTTGTGGGGACCGCCTTTACCGCCTGTAAGCACGGGCGAGTTATAGGGTTCAATGGCGCAGAGTTTGCACTCTGGCAGCTTTTGACGCAGTACGCCGCCTACTCCCGTGATCGTTCCGGCAGTACCCACTCCCGCGGCAAAAATACCCACATCA
>CAYUAC010000026.1:0-19826 GCA_964442515.1 uncultured Campylobacterales bacterium
ACTGCTACCTCATGACCGACACTGAAACTCTCAGCCGCTCGATAAGCGGATACAGCGAACTCAAATCAGTCATAGACCTGTATTCACTGCTGCATCCAAATATCTATGACCGCCTTGACAGCAATGAACAAAAGATCGCGGCCAAACTGCAGCAAAAAGAGGCGCAAACCATTTTTTTGAAGCAACCCCCGTATGAGATGATTGAAGACAACTCACTGATAAAATCGCTCAAAAGCGCCATCCGCCTCCGCCGCTACTGCACCCTGCAGTACAGCACGTATAAGGATTTTGTGTTTTCCTCGGTCAAACCCGTCCGCATTGTTTTGTTTGAAGGCAACTGGTACGTAGCCGTTATCGATAAAAGCTTTGCACAAAACAACGGGTTTCGCTGGCTTCGGATAAGCTATCTGACACGGGTCATTCAGCACACAGAAACGTTTATCAGCGATCCCGACGCCCAAAGATTCATTAAAAACAGTCAGAATCTTTTCAGTGCCTACAAAAAAAAGCCTTATGAAGTCACGGTCACTATTCACCGGGACGCGGCACGTTTTTTTCGGACAAAGAAGCATCTTAAAACCCAGCAGATCATACGGCAAAACCAAGACGGATCGCTGCTTGCCCGCTTTGAGATCAGTAACGAGATGGAGATTTTACCGCTGATAAAAAAGTGGATTCCCCATATCACCGTGCTCAGCCCCCAAAAGCTTAAAGACAGGCTGCTGGATGATATAGAAACGTTTAAGAAGCAGTTAAGAAGCTAAAGCGTAAACTCTTTTTTAGCCGCTTCTGCGGCGGTGACGCCTTTGAAGGTTAACCCCTCTTCGTTGAGATAGCCTTCTTTTTTGAGTGCTTTGAGATGGGCTTTGCCCTGCTTTTGGCTAAAGCTGCCGGTATTTACCAGCATCTTCAGCACGTCTTGGAGGGGTTCATCCTCTTTTTTCTGCAAGATTCCAAGCAGGATCAGTTTTTGTTCAACGTCCACTAGTGCAGTTCCTCGTTGAGTTTGACCTCTTTGGTACTTCTTTTGACTACGTACTGCCCCGTAAGGGAGTTTTGTCTAAAATGTACGCCGTGAAGTCCCGCCAAATCCTTGGCTTTCATCTCGTTTTCAAACTTTGCTTCGGGATTGATCGTTTGCAGTTTTTGGATTTCAGCGTCGCTGATAGCAACCTTCGTGCCCGCAAAGATCGCCAGGCCGCCGTCAATAATGCAGCCATCGCCCAAAGGAATCCCCGTAGTAGAGTTAGCCCCAAGCAGCGTATTCTCACCGATGGTAATCGGATCGCCGTCGGTGCCGCTGAGTACGCCAAGAATGGAAGCGCCGCCGCCCACGTCGCTGCCGCTGCCAACAACAGCGCTGGAACTGATCCGGCCTTCGACCATCACAGGCCCCAGTGTGCCGGCGTTGAAATTGATGTAGCTGGCCCCAGGCATCACGGTCGTCCCCGCTGCCAGCTGCGCGCCCATGCGGACTTTGGACGTATCCAGAATTCTGGTGTTGTCAGCTAAAATCACGTGAGAAAGCAGTCTTGGGAATTTATCGACCATATCAATGCTTGGATAGGTGCCGTTTAACTTCATCTCGATCTCATTTTCCCGTAAAAAGTCCAGCTCATAGGGGTAGTTGCCGCTCCACGCCACGTTTTCCAGCTTGCCAAACGCGCCGTTTAGATTCAAGCTTCTAATTTCTGCCTTGCCAAGAGAAAGCGTATAGAGTTTGAGATAAACTGCCTCCGCGCTTTGGGGGCCTTCATCGTCAAAGATAAAAACGGCTTTATAGTTTTTGTCCAGATTTTTGATGTTTTGAAGCGCTTTGACCACCTGTACGTTTTTGTGCGCCTCACCTGTTGCTTCACCGAGATAGGGATTGAAAATTTCCAATGCTTTTTGCACGAAGTTTTCATCAACCGTGCAGACAAATTCACTTTTATCACACTGCACCTCTACCCCGCACTCCTGCAGGGCTTTGACAAAGACCGCCGCGCTGCCGTAGTTTTCTTTCCAGTTGACATGCGCAAAGCTTGCCTGCAGTATTTTCTCGGCATTTTTTTGGCCTCTGTCTACTCTTGCGATGCCAAAACCAAGGGGCTTTCTGTAGCCGCTGCCGCTTTCAACCTCTGTGATAATATTTTTAAATTCCTCTTTTGACTGAACCATAAATATGTACTCCTGTAATAGTTTTTAAAATTATAACGAATCAGGACCGATTCGCTCTTAAACCGCTATTTATAATAACTCAGCGTCGTTTTGCCAAACTTTTTGCTTTTTTGCAGATTGTAAGCGCCGATGCTATCACCAAAATCCACGCCGCTCATATGCTCGATAATGATCATCTTGACGTTTTCTTTTGCCAAGCTTTTAATAGAAGCGATAACTTTTTCATAAATATCATCCATTCCTTCGCGGATGCTAAAGGGCGGGTCGATATAAAAATACGCCTTTTGCCCTTTTGAAGCTAGGGTTCTTTGCACGGTTTTAATATTTTGGAAACTGTCGCCAAAAAGCACTTCGCAGCGGCTTTCATCAAGGGCTGCGATATTTTTTTGCAGCGTGGCAAGTGCTGTTTTGTTTTTTTCCAGAAAGTAGATTTTTTCAGCGCCTCTGCTGAGCGCTTCTAATCCCACCGACCCGCTTCCGGCAAACATCTCCACAAAATACGCGCCGTAAATATCAAACTGCAGCGTATTAAACAGCGATTCTTTGAGCCTGGCCTTGGAACTTCGGGTCGAATCTACCGGCGGAAGGGTGATTTTTTTGCCTCTGTATCGGCCGCCGATGATTTTTGCACTGTACCTCTCAGCCATTTTTTTCTACAACACGCATAATATCTTTGACAAACTGCCGCGTCAGCGTTTCGATCTCCTGCTGAAGGGTGTTTGGCTGCAGTTCTTCATCCATCTGCTTTGCCGCATCCAGGGTTTGCAACTTTTTCTCAAACGCTTCCAGCGCCATAAAAAGACGGGACCGGGAAAAGGGTTTATCCATATCCCTGCCGATAACAAACAGCGGTTTGTCCACCGCTATCTCTTTGTCGCTGATGACAAAATCGGCCCTGTTTTTACTGACGATATTGCGCTTGAGAAAATTCTCCAAACTCTTTTGCAGCAGCAGTGAAGAACAGTTGATTGAAACTTTCACACACTTCCTTTTTATCCAAAAATACGGTATAGCTGTAAGCCGGGTTCTGTATTGGACGGTAATTTATCTCTGGCCGATTTCACAATCGGCTCTTGCGAAGCGAATCAAAGGCAAGATCAATACCATCGCTTCTTGCTGCGGGTTGGGTTTACATGGCCTCCAAAGTCGCCTAAGGAGCCGGTGGTCTCTTACACCGCCGTTTCACCCTTACCGCCCGGGCAAAAAAGCCCCGGCGGCGGTCTGCTTTCTGTTGCACTGTCCCTTGGATCGCTCCAGCCGTCATTTCGACGGAACCCTATCTTGCTGCAGCCCGGACTTTCCTCTGCGACGAGGCAGCTACCGTCTGCTATACCGTATACAGATTATACCCAAATAACGTTTTAACTTTTTTTATAGTATCATTGTATAAACCACGCCGCAAAGGATTTATCTATGGCACTGCATTATCATTATGAAGATATGTACAACGTTATCAAACACCATGTCAGTCTCGCAAAACGTTATAAGGATACTCCGCTGAGGCATTTTTCCGTCGCCTTTTTATCCATCCACGACAAACACAGGATCGATATTGAAGATATGATTACGCACACACTCAGAGATACCGACATCGTTTTTGACAGGGAACAGTTTTTTATCATCTTTATGCCCGCCACGGAGTATTCTGGTGCGGATATGCTGATAAAAGAGTTATGCCAATACCTGGGCCAGAAGCGGAAAGACACCATCGTCAGCTACCCAAAAGACGGGGCCAACGCTATGGAGATCATCGCCGAATTTGAAAACAAGATCCAAAGCGACTACGGGGTCATTCTCTAGTTCTGAAAGAAGCCCCACGCTTCGCGCTCCTGCTGCGCGTACCCGCTGTCTATGGCAGCAATGAGAAGCGATTCCTTGTCATCAAGCATATCGCCCACTTCCCCGTTTGGCAGGGCCAGCATACTGTCGCCGTAAAAGCGCCATTTATGCTTTTGGTGGGTGTATTCGCCGATGCGGTTGGCCCGCAGGATATAGCAGTTGTGCATAAACGCGCGGCTTTTGATCACTTCGCGCCACCGGTTATGCGAATCAAAGGTTGAACACGTACTTAAAAGCACCAGATCGACCTCTTGGTCCATCACGGTGTCAAACTTTGTATTAAAATGCAGTTCAAACCCAAACATCGGCGCGATTTTTACGCCGTGAAAGTCGATGACGGGCTGTTTTGCCTCACTGCTATTACTGAAAAAGCCCTTTTCATCCCAGTGGTCGTAATTGATCAAAATCTCCTGTTCAAACAGCTGCGTCTGCCCGCTTTGAATAAAAGCCATGCATTTATAATACTTTTCATCTTCGATCACCACAATGGGCGCGCAGATTGCCATGTCGTATTTTTGACTGATATTTTCCAGTGTAAAAAGATGCTTTTGGCTTTGTTCTTTAACCATCGATTTTGGCAGATTTTGCAGTTCCAAAAAGAAGTGGTTGAGTACGTATTCGCCAAGCTGCAGCAGATGCACCCCCTCGTTTTGCGCGGCTTTGATGAAATACTCCAGCCGATTCAGGCTCATACCAAGGGTGGGCAGCTGCAGGGCGGCTACTTTGATCTTAGCCATCGATCTGCTCTTTCTCAATCGTCTCAATCTCGGCTTTGGCCTCTTCTATGAGCTTTTGGGCTGATGCCAACTCTTTGAGACCGGCTTTGTAATCCTTGACGCTTTGGCTGAGACTAGCCTGAGGGTCCATGATCTTTTCCAGCAGCTCTTTTGCTTTTTCAATCCGTTTTTCATAGGTCATTGTATCGCCTTTGTCACTAAGTGTTTGAATTTATCCAGTTCGACTAAAAACGCGTCGTGGCCGTAGTCGCTGGGTATCTCGTGGAAACGGCTGTTTTTGCCAAGTTTCTCCATTACTTCCTGAACCTCACGCATCTCCTGGGGCATAAACATCATATCGTTTGCAAATCCGATCAGCGTCAGCTTGGATTTAAAGCGTTCCAAAACCGCTTCCAGCGACTCATACCCCTGACTCAGATCAAAGATATTGATCGCTTTGATGATATACAGGTAACTGATGGGATCAAAAAATTTGCTGAAATTGGCCGCGTTGTAATCTAAGTACCTATCAACCTCATAGCGCCCAAACAGATCATACAACCCGTCGGTATCGACGTAATCACGCCCGAATTTGCTATCCATAGAATGAGGTGAGAGGTAGCTGATGTGTCCGGCCATGCGGCCGATGCTTAAGCCTTTAAACCCCTCCTCTTCCAGCAAGTCGCGTTCATACTCGCCGTTTTTAAAAGCCGGGTCACTGACAATGGCTTCGCTTGCGATCTTGTTAAACGCGATCACCCACGGGCGGGTAGCGTGGGTACATGCCAGGGCGACGATATTTTTGGCAAAGTTTGGATAATCCACGCCAAACTGCAGCGCCTGCATTCCGCCCATAGACCCGCCGATGACTGCCTGAACCTTGTAGATGCCAAGCTTGTTAAACAGTATGTGCTGAGCTCTGACCATATCCTTGATCGTTACGACGGGGAATTTCAGCCGGTACTCTTCATCTTTTGGATACATCTTTGAAGCCGGTCCGGTGGAACCAAAACAGCTGCCGATGGTGTTGGTACATACGACAAAGTATTTGCGCGTATCAATCGCCTTGCCATCACCGATCATACCGTCCCACCAGCCGGGCTTGCGGTCGCCTTCGTATTTGCCCGCGGCGTGGTGGCTGCCACTTAGCGCGTGGGCAATGACAATGACGTTGTCTTTATTCTCGTTTAGCTGCCCGTAGGTTTCATACGCGATCTCATAGGGTTCTAAAATACGGCCGCTTTCAAGATAGAGCGGATTAGTAAAACGCTCGACTTTGTGTTTTATCTGCACACCCTACCCCAGCGCTTTTTCTAAATCTTGAATCAAATCCTGCGCGTCTTCAAGCCCTACGCTTAGACGGATCAGTCCCTGCCCGATACCCGCGCTTTCAAGCTCTTTGGGGTTTAGCTGCTGGTGGGTAGTGCTGGCGGGGTGGGTGATAATGGACTTAGAATCGCCGATATTGGCTACCAGACTAAATATTTCCACACTGTTGGCAACCTTTTTGGCTTCTTCAAAGCTTTCAAGTTCAAAACTCATCACCGAAGAAGCCCCTCGCATATATTTTTGCGCGTTGGCGTAATTTTTATTATCTTTTAACCCCGGATAGTTGACGACTTTAACCTTTGGATGCTGCTGCAAAAACTCCGCGACAATCTGCGCGTTGGCGCAGTGTTCTTTCATCCGCACGTGCAGCGTTTCAAGGCCCTGGATAAACAGCCAGCTGTTAAAGGGTGCCGGCGCGATGCCAAAATCGCGCAAAAGCGCCAGTCTTGCCCGCAGACAAAAAGGCGGCAGGGGCGCCTGAGTATAGATAAGGCCGTGATAACTCTCATCTGGTTCATTAAAGTGGCTGTATCTTGCATTGCCCGTAATCTTTTGTTTAAAGCTTGCTCCCTCAACGGCGATGCCCCCGATTGCCAAGCCCTGACCGGTGGTGTATTTGCTGGTAGAGTGTGTCACCAGATCGATGCCAAAATCGATGGGATTGCACAGCATCGGCGTGGGGACGGTATTATCACACGCCGTAACGACGCCGTATTTGTCAGCAACGGCCGCGATGGCGTCCAGATCGGCCACGTCCACGCTTGGGTTGGACATCGATTCAAACATGATCACCTTGGTTTTATCATCGATGAGTTCTTCTATGCTTTCAGGTTTATCGATATCAAAATAGCGCGCCTCGATCCCAAAACGTTTGATGGTGTGGCTTGTAAGTGTGGTGGTGCCCCCGTATACGCGGTTGGAACAGATAATATTATCGCCTGCTTCGCACAGATTGGCGATCACGGCAAAGATCGCGGCCATTCCGCTGCTGGTGGCGATGGCGGCCTCGCCGTTTTCCACGCTGGCAAAGCGCTTTTCAAACACTTCGGTGGTGGGATTAGTCAGGCGTGCATAAATATTACCTATCGCTTTGAGTTCAAACAGGTCCGCCGCGTGCTGCGTACTGTCAAACTCATACGCTGAAGTCTGGTAGATCGGTACGGCCATTGTTTTTTGGCCGTCTTTTTCATATCCCTGATGCAATGCTTTTGTTTTGGCTCTCATAAACTCTTCTTTGTGTCAATTTTTGTCTTTATTATACTACAGAGTACGTTAATGGCAAGTTATAACCAAACTTTTACTACAATAGAAAAAAATTTTGAAAGAGGAAGTGATGGAATATTTTGATCTGGGGGTTAACCTGGCTTTCTGGCTGACGATAGTCAGCGCGCTTTTGTGCATCATCTACGGCGGCATCAACTGGAACAAACAGGACAGAGAAAACGCCAGCCAGCAAAAGAAGTGGACCAAAGATGATGACGCTATGGAAAGGGGGCTGTAATGGGAGCGTTTGAAAATATCGTCATCATTTTATATCTGGGACTGGTAGCGTATCTGGGATATCTTGGGTATAAAAAGACGCAAAACAGCACAGATTACCTGATCGCGGGACGGGATACCCACCCTTTCATCATGGCTCTAAGCTACGGCGCTACTTTTATCTCAACCGCGGCAATCGTAGGCTTTGGCGGCGTGGCTGCGTGGCTTGGCAATTCGCTTTTGTGGCTGACGTTTTTTAATATCTTTGTGGGGATCTTTATCGCTTTTGTCTTTTTGGGCAACCCTACCAGAAAGATGGGGTACCGTCTGGGCGCGCATACCTTTCCCGAGTTTCTGGGCAAGCGGTATGATTCCAAATTCATTCAGCTTTTTGCCGCGTTCATCATCTTACTGTTTATGCCCCTGTACGCCACGGCGGTTCTGATCGGCGGGACCCATTTTATCGGGATGTATTTTGAAATCGATTACCATACCGCGCTTTTGATCTTTTCTCTTATCATCACCGCTTATGTGCTTGCAGGCGGGCTCAAAGGCGTCATGCTTACCGACGCGCTGCAGGGCAGTATCATGTTTGTAGCCATGAGTTTTTTGCTCTATTTTACCTTTGATTCCCTTGGAGGGGTCGGCGCGGCGTATAGCAAGCTTGAAAACGTATGGACCCAGACCGTGGCACCGCTGCAAAATGTCAGTCTTGGGGAACTTACGCCCAAAAGCCCAGATTTTATGATGAAACTGGCTACGCTTTGGGGGTTTGAAAGCTGGAACAAGATGCCTGCATTTTTCTCAGAAGGGTGGCTGTTTGTGATCACGACCATCACGCTTGGCGTGGGTATCGGCGTACTTGCACAACCCCAGCTGATCGTTCGTTTCATGACCGTAGCAAGCAAGAAAGAACTCAACCGCGCAGTCCTCATCGGCGGGGTATTTATTATCGCGATGACGGGGTTTGTCTTTATCGTAGGCGCTCTTAGCAACGCGTGGTTTTTTGAACAAAGCGGCCAAAACGCGCTGCAAAGTGCGGGCACGATCGGCAAAGTAATCCCCCATTTCATCAAAGAAGCGATGCCTGAGTGGTTTGTCTTTATCTTTTTGTTTGCCCTGATCAGTGCGGCGATGAGTACGCTTTCAAGCCAGTTTCACACTATGGGTACGGCAGTGGGCAGGGATCTGGTGGAAGTAATCAGTTCTAAAAACCTCAACTCCGTACTGGTAACGCGCATCGGGGTGGTCATCATGATCTCTATTGCGGTTTTACTGGCGTACGCGTTTGATGACCAGCCGGCTATCATCGCAAGAAGTACGGCGATCTTTTTTGCGCTGTGTGCTTCAATCTTTCTGCCAAGTTTTATCGGCGGATTGTTTTTTAAAGGCTTTACCAAAGCCGGGGCCGTTGCATCGATGCTGACGGGGCTTTTTGTCTCCGGCTTTTGGCTGCTGTTTGTACACTTTCAGGAAGCCAAGCAGCTGGGCGTGGCCAAAGCGCTCTTTGGGGTTGATTCGCTGCTTGAGGGCAAGATTATCTTTGTAGACGCACTCATTATCGCCCTGCCCCTTTCTACGCTGGCGGCTATTACCGTGTCAAAATTCAGTAGGCGCTTTTCAAATGAGCACCTGCAAAAGTGTTTTGAGGCAAAATAGTTTGCCTCAGCTTACTGTTCATACTTTTTTTTCAGGGCTTTAAGCTCTTTTTTCTCGATCTTAAGCCGGTCTTTGATCAGTTCGATATCCTCATCGATCTCTTTGACCTCCTGCCTGATTTGATCTTTTTGCAGCTCAAGGTCATCGATCTGGCCTTTGAGGTTGTCTACGGTTTGCTGCTTCTGTTCGATCACGATGCATCCTTTGTCAAGATTTTGCGTTAATCTATTATATTGCATCGCTTCACTACAAGGGGTCGGACCCCTTTGGCGGTATGAAGCAAAGCGGCGCTGCTTTGCTTCATACGTGTTATTTGATTTCGATCTTTTTCTTGGCTTTGTCCTGTTCCTTTTTGGGAATAGTCACTTCCAGCACACCGTTGTCCCGGCTTGCCTTGATATTGTCGCTGTCTACGTTTTCAGGCAGGTTAAACACTCTTTGGAATTTGCCAAAGCTGGTTTCAACTTTGTAATAATCTTCCTCTTTGACTTCATCTTTAAAATTTCTCTCGCCGTGAATGCTTAAAACGCCTTCGTCAACGTCTACGTTGATATCTTCTTTCTTCACGCCGGGAAGGTCAACGTCAATATAATACGCTTTTTCATCTTCTCTGGTATTGACTACGGGCGTAAACGCCGAAATGGACGTATCGTTCTTTTCCCCTTTTTCAGGATAGTTATAAAACATTTTTTGCATCCTGTCCAACTCGCTGAACGGATCAAATCGTGGTACTAACATCTGTGCCTCCTTTAATAAATTTATTGCATATAGTTGATACTGTCATCATCAACTTGTAAAAATTATACCAATTCCTTTAGCACTTGTCAAGTTATTCTGCTAAAGTATTGCAAAACGCTTGCTTTATGGCATAATATCGCTATGAAAATATTTACCGATCAACCTCTCTTTACCATTCACAGCTGGCTAAGCCACCGCGCAGCCGCAATACATCCGGGAGAAGATGTCAGTTTCAGCGTTTTAAACCCCGATCTGTTCCTGCACGAGTACGCGGGCACCAAAGTACAATACGGAAAACAAAGCTATATCCACCGGCCCTTGCAGTGTTATCTTGATCTTGCCATGCAGCTTGGTTTTATTGCCAGAGTGCCGCAAAAAAAAGACCACCTTATTGTTTTGAACATGGTAAAGCAAGATTTTAAAAACTCTTTTCACAACTACAAAGAAGACAAATACGGGCAAAATTCTCCCTTTTTTACTATCGACAAGAATGAACAGGCGGCTTTTTTGCATTATTACCTGCTTGCCCTTAAGCAGGCCGGAGCCTGTAAAGCCGTGTCGGTATTAAATTTAGGCGTTCACAGGGGGTTGGAGTTTATCCCCTTGCAACAGCTGTGCAAACAGGATTTTAAGCAGATGGCTTTGCAGGGGATTGATCTCAATGCCGACGCGCTGCAAGAAGCACGCCGAAGCTACCCGGGCGCCCTGTTTTACGAACATGATATCAACGATCTTTCCAGTCTGCCCCTGCATAAAAGCGACCTGTTTATCTCTATTGGAACCCTGCACTCTCCGGGTATCGATTTTGACGCGACACTTCGATACGTGGTCAAAGAACTGCTCTATCAAAAATGCGCTATCGTACTGGGATTTCCCAACTGCCGCTGGATTGACGGACAGATGGTGTATGGCGCGAAGATGAAAAATTATAATTTCAGTGAAATGTCGCTTGTATTAAAAGATATGATCTTTGCCAAGCGCTACCTGCAGAAAAAGGGATTTAACGTCTTGACCTTTGGGAAAGACTACCTTTTTATCTGCGCGTTCAGGGGGTAAACCCCCAGTCGCTTTCAAGCAGGGTTTTAAGCTTTTTATATTCGCGTTTACCGAGTTTACTTTCTATCTTTTTCTCTACAGTCGCCATCACATCTTTTCTGCACGCCAGCAGTTCATGGCCGCTTTCGGTCATGATGATATTTTTATTCTTTCTGTTTTCGCTTTGATCGCAGAATTTGATGAAACCTTTATCGCAGAGTTTGCGCACGGATTTGTGGATCGCCTGCCGGCTGACGCCCAGCTTCTTTGCGATAGCCGAAACGGTGATGATTCCGTTGTCAATCAATGCCAAAATCCTGGAAGATGAAAGTATATCGTTATCTTCATACCCGTAGTTTTTTGCTTCCTGCTGAGAAAGTTCTTCAATAATATGAAGCTTTTGCAGCAGTAAAAATTTCAAATCACGCCCCTGCAGCTGCACTGTCAACCTCCTTGACAAAATAAGAATTTTTGTAGTAATATGTCAACTGAGTTTACTATAAATAAACTAAAAAATAACTAAACCTTATAGAAAAAGGAAGAAAAATGAAAAAAGTTACCGACTTGAAGGAGAAATACACTCCGATGTATTATCTTGCTTCGCTGGGAGCCGGCGGTTTGGCCGTATCCTTTTTTATGTACATCAACTTTATGATCGCCCATAAAGGCACGCCCATTGTCACCGCCGATATCCTTTTTGGCAAGATTGCGCAGGGCAACCTTGTCTCGGCTCTGATCGTACTGGTGATGCTTGGCATCGTCGTATTTGCGTATAAACATATCGAACTGCTTATCTGGAATATCAAAGAGTACAACAAGTTCAAGAAAACCCCCGCTTTTGACAAGCTTCGAAGCGGCAATGCCGAAGTGAGCCTGATGGCTATTCCGCTGACTTATGCGATGACCATTAATGTCATGTTTGTTCTGGGAGGCGTCTTTGTTCCCGGTCTGTGGGGGATTGTTGAGTATCTGTTTCCCTTTGCGTTTTTAGGTTTTCTGGGTGTGGGCATTTACGCGCTGCGCATCTATACGGAGTTTTTTACCCGCATCATTATCAACGGCGATTTTGACTACAGCGCTAACAACAATTTTTCCCAACTTATCGCCATCTTTGCGTTTTCCATGATCGCGGTCGGGTTTGCGGCACCGGGAGCGATGAGCCACAATGAACTGATGTCTGCCCTTGGCGTATTTTTCTCCATCTTTTTTGCCGTCATCGCCGTGACACTGGCGCTTTTAAAGATCGTGTTTGCCATGCGCGACATCTTTGACAAAGGTATCGGCAAAGAAACAAGCGTGAGCCTGTGGATCATGATTCCTATCTTGACCGTTCTTGGTATCACCTTTATCCGCCTGACCTTTGGCTTTACACACAACTTCATGGGAGCAAGCCATCCTTCCGGCGCGTTTTTATTCCTGCTGACTTCCACACTGTTTTCGCTGGAGCTGATCTTTGGTATTATCGGTTATATGGTCATGAAACGTGTTGGGTATTTTAAAGAGTATATCAGCGGGGAAGGAAAGTCTCCGGCCAGTTTTGCCATCATCTGTCCCGGTGTCGCGTTTTTTGTATTTGGCTTTTTCTTTATTAAGATGGGGCTTGTGTTCAACGGAGTCGTTGCGATGTATTCGCCGGCATTTTTCATTCTGCTTGGCCTGCTGGCTATTGTGCAGTTTCTTACCATCAAAGTCTTTTTCAGACTCTCCAATAAGCTTATCAAAGAGTAATGCAGTTTTTCCCGTAGGGGTTTCCCCCTTCGGGAGCCCTCTTTTACACGTAGTAGTTGGGCGCTTCTTTTGTAATGGTCACATCATGAACGTGGCTTTCTTTCAGCCCCGCACTCGTAATCTGTACAAACTCAGCCTTTTCCCAGAACGTTTCGATATCTTTGGAACCGCAGTATCCCATCGATGCGCGCAGACCGCCCATCATCTGGTGAACCACGTCACCCATTTTGCCTCTGTAGGGAACCCGGCCTTCGATACCTTCGGGTACGAGTTTGTCCGCGGCCGTGCCTTCCTGGAAATAGCGGTCGCTGCTGCCACGATTCATCGCGCCGATACTGCCCATCCCTCTGTAGGATTTGTACTGGCGTCCCTGGAACATAATCATTTCGCCGGGGCTTTCATATGTCCCCGCAAGAGCCGAACCAAGCATCACGGCACTGGCACCCACGGCTAAGGCTTTGGCCGCGTCACCTGAATATTTGATGCCCCCGTCGGCAATCACCGGTACGCCCTGTTCGTTGGCGTATTCGGCCACTTCCGCAACGGCACTGATCTGAGGCATCCCCACACCCGCTACGATACGCGTGGTGCAGATACTGCCCGGTCCGATGCCGACTTTGATACCGTCGGCTCCGGCGGTGATCAAATCCTGTGCCGCCTCTTTGGTAGCGATATTGCCCGCAATCACGTCCACGGCAAATTCGCTTTTGATCTTTTTAACCGTTTCGACGATCCCTTTAGAGTGCCCGTGTGCCGAGTCAAGCACCAGTACGTCAGCACCCGCGTCAACCAGTGCAGCGACCCTGTCATACTGGCCCACGCCGATAGCCGCGCCTACAACCAGTCTGCCAAACTCATCTTTGTTGGCATTGGGGTGTTCTCTTTTTTTCTGGATATCTTTGATCGTAATCAATCCCTTGAGGTGATTTTCATCATCGACAATAGGCAGCTTTTCGATCTTGTGCTTTTGCATGATCTTGGAGGCTTCCTCCAGCGTAGTGCCCTGCTTTGCCGTCACCAGCGGCATCTTTGTCATCACGCTTTGGATCTGATCATCCATCACGTCGTTGCTGATAAAACGCATATCGCGGTTGGTCAGGATCCCAAGCAGATTGTCGTGCTGGTCAACCACCGGCACGCCTGAAATGCGGTACTCGCTCATCAGCTCCTCAGCTTCTTTGACCTTGGCCGTGGGCGAAATATAGATCGGATCGATAATGATGCCGCTTTCGCTTTTTTTAACCTTTGTAACCTGCTTAGCCTGGGTATCGATATCCATATTTTTATGAATCACGCCGATGCCGCCCAGACGTGCCATGGCCACTGCGGCTTTGTATTCAGTCACCGTATCCATCGCGGCGCTGACCACGGGCGTGTTTAACCCGATGTTTTTTGTCAGCTTGGAACGAATACTCACCTCTTTTGGCAGTACTTCCGAATACTGCGGGACTAGCAACACATCTTCAAATGTAAAGGCTTGTTTTTTTATATTCATTGTTTCGATCCTTTGTCGTAATCTATTGTAAACGCTGTTCTAAGCCGTATGCGCCGTCAAAAAGACTCTGTTCGTCAAAATGCCTGCCGATCAGCTGCGCGCCGATGGGCATACCGTTGCCCGCTTTGCCTATCGGTAGTGAAATAGCGGGAAGACCGGCCAGATTCACCGAAAGCGTAAACATATCGCTTTTATACATCTCCAGCGGATCCTGGATAGATCCAAATTCAAATGCGGGACCGGGGCTGACGGGGGAGTAGATCAGATCCGCTTCTTGAAAAATCTTTTCGTACTCGTTTTTGATCAGGTGGCGCACCTTCTGCGCTTTGATGTAATACGCGTCATAATACCCGCTTGAAAGCACGAAGTTGCCAAGCATAATACGGCGTTTAACTTCGTCGCCGAAGCCTTCGCTTCTGGTTTTAAGATACAGATCAGCCAGGTTTTCCCCTTCGATGCGGTTGCCGTAGCGGATACCGTCAAACCGGCTCAGATTGGCGCTGGCCTCGGCAGTGGCGACGATATAGTAGGTGGAAATATCGTATTTGGTCCCCATCATCTTTTTATACACAATCTTGTGACCGGCTTTTTCCAGTTCGCTGATGGAGTCTTTCATCGCTTTTTGGCTCTCACTGTCAAGTTCATCGATATAGTTTTCAATCACGGCGATGGTCAGTTTGCGGTTTGCATCGATCTTTGTCGGGTGGTACGCAATATCCGCGCTGGTTGAATCCATCGAATCATGCCCCGCGATCGCGTCATACAGCAGTGCCGCATCAGTCACGTTTTGCGCAATCGGTCCGATCTGGTCCAGCGAAGAACTAAACGCGACCAGTCCGTATCTGCTGACCCTGCCGTAGGTGGGTTTCATCCCCACGCAGCCGCAAAAGGCCGCGGGCTGCCTGATACTGCCGCCGGTGTCACTGCCAAGGGCCGCTATTGCCAGACCGCCGCCGACTGCCGCGGCGCTGCCGCCGCTGCTGCCGCCGGGAACGAAACCGGGATTGACCGGATTTTTGGTTTTGCCGTAATAGCTGGTTTCGGTGGTACTGCCCATGGCAAACTCATCCATATTTGTCCTGCCAAAGGCACTAAAACCCTTTTTCTGCAAATTTGTTACCGCCGTTGCGCTAAAGGGGGTTTCATATCCCTGCAATATCTTGCTGGCACAGGTCAGGGGCCGGTCTTTGACGCCGATATTGTCTTTGATAGCAATCGGTACGCCCGAAAAACCGTCATCCCCCAGGTCGATATACGCGTTAAGATCACTCTCTTTAGCCTTTTGCCTGATATCTTGTTTGATACCCTCAAGGTCTGTTTTATTCAGTTTTAAAGCTTCCTGTAATGTCACCAAGCCTAATCCTTTTTGAGTTTTTTTAATATTGCCACGAGAAGAAACGTTACTGCTACCACGGTAACGGCCGTGACCGCTACGACGCCAAAGCTGATAGGCTGGCTAAGCATTTAAAACACTTTCACACCGTTTGCACAGCTTATCCTCGCCGTCGCTGTCAAGATTCCAGCAGCGCGGACACTTATATTTTTGTGATTTTTTGATCACAAACGTAGCATCTTCTACGCTAAAACGCGCCAACTCTTCGCCCGGGGCTTCTCTGGCGACGTCACTGACCATGAACCACGCTTTTGGATTTACTCTGGCATACACCATATCCTCATCCGTTTGCAGTACCAGTTCCAGCGAGGATTTGACCGTTTTGTCTTTTTTCAGTTTATCAAGGGCTTCAAAAAACTCATCTCTTGCGCGCAGAATAAAGCCGTCATCAAAGCCAAGTTCCATGTCAGGCAGCGGCTCGTAGGCAAAATCAAAGATATCCTCGCTTTGGCCCTTAACCACCGACGGAGCATGGGTGATAATTTCATTGGCCGTATAACTTAACACCGGAGCGATCACGCCAAGCATCGACCTTGCGATCATGGCCATGGCACTTTGCGCAGCCCTTCGCTTATCGCCGTCTTTGGCTTCGCAATAGAGCGTATCTTTGGATATATCCATGTAGATGCCGCTGAGTTCGTTGACTAAAAAGTTGTTCAAATCGCTGAAGCCTTTTTGAAAATCATATTGCTCAAACGATTTTACGACACTATCAAGCGTTGCTTTGGCCCGCACCATAATCCAGCGTTCCAATTCACCAAATTCGCTGGCGGGTTTGAGTGCGTCCAGGTCATCGATATTGGCAAGCAAAAAGCGAAACGAGTTTCTGATCTTTTTATACTGCCCGGCCACCTGTTTTAAGATGCCCTCGCTGATTTTCAGATCGCTTTGGTAATCGCTCATGGCAACCCACAGCCGCAGGATTTCACTGCCGTACTTTTTGCGCACGTCTTCGGGAGCGACCACGTTGCCTTTGGATTTGCTCATCTTCTCACCCTTTTCATCGACGGTAAAGCCGTGGGTGAGTACCCCTTTGTAAGGGGCTTTGTGATGGATGGCGCTTGAAAGCAGCAGGGAACTTTGAAACCACCCTCTGTGCTGATCGCTGCCCTCCAGATACAGATCGGCCGGATAATCGCCCGCGTCGTAGTTTCTGCTTTGCAATACCGCGTTCCATGTCGAACCGCTGTCAAACCATACATCAAGGATGTCATCGACTTTTTCAAGATCGGCCGCGTCGTAGCCGCTTGCCGGATGCAGAAGCTCTTTAATACTCATATCATACCACGCGTCCGCGCCCTTTTGTTCAAAGATGGCTGCGATAAAGTTGAGCACCTTTTCATCAAAGATCGGTTCTTTGGTATTTTTATCCCGAAAAAACGCGATTGGCACGCCCCACGCTCTTTGACGGCTGATGCACCAATCAGGCCTGTCAGCGACCATCGACCCGATCCGATTGGCTCCCCAGCTTGGATAAAAGGTGGTATTTTCAATCTCATCTTTTGCCACCTGCCGAAGCGGTTTTTCCGCGCCTTTGGCAATACTGTCCAGACTGATAAACCACTGCTTTGTAGCCCGGAAGATAATGGGCTTTTTCGTTCGCCAGCAGTGGGGATAGGAGTGGGTAAATCTGCTGACATGCAGCAGGCTTTTACCGAGTTCTTCCAAAATCGGTTCATTGGCGTCAAAAACATGCATTCCCACATATTTCTCATCCAGCAGATTCTTGCCCGTTACGCTTTGGTCATAGCAACCGTGATCGTCCACCGGCATCAAGACTTCCAGATCGTTTTGCAATCCTACCACGTAGTCATCCTCGCCGTGGCCGGGTGCTGTGTGCACAAGGCCGCTGCCCCCGCTAAGTTCGACGTGATCGCCCAGAACGAGTTTGGAACTTCGGCCGTTAAGCGGATTGATAGCCAGTTTGCCCGCCAATTCGTTTGCGCCGAATTTGTGTACGATCTTGCCGCTGACCACGCCTTCCTGGCTGAGGGCTTCATAGCGTTCATTGGCGATGATGTTACCGTCTTCACACAATACATACGTTTCCTCCGGATTCAGCGCGATACCGCTGTTTGCCGGCAGTGTCCAGGGAGTGGTGGTCCAGATAACGGCGGCGGCTTTGTCCACATCAAGGTCCTGTTTGGCTTTGTCGCTTAGTTCAAAGGCGACGTAGATGGAGTAATCCTCTTTGTCTTCATACTCCACTTCCGCTTCAGCCAGAGCCGATCTGGCCGCCCAACTCCAGTATACGGGTTTGTTGCGCTCGATCAAAAGACCCTGCTTGGCTACTTCGCACAATGTGCGGTAGATATCGGCTTCAAAGGCAAAATCCATCGTCAGATACGGATTTTCATAATCACCCACGACGCCCAGTCCGGCAAACTCTTTTTTCTGTATCTCGATAAATTTGGCCGCGTGCTGCCGGCAGATATCTCGGAACTTGGAAACGGGCAGACTGTCTTTTTTTGCCTTGCCGATCTTTTTTTCCACCTGCTGTTCAATAGGCAGGCCGTGGCAATCCCAGCCGGGCGTATAATGGACTTTCTTGCCCTGAAAATAGTGGTACTTGACGATAATATCTTTTAAAATCTTGTTTAGCGCGTGGCCGATATGGATATGGCCGTTGGCATAGGGAGGGCCGTCATGCAGTGTAAAGCTTTCATCCGCGTTTTGACGGTTTTGCTGCATCTTTTTATATATATTGTTTTCATACCACTGTTCATAGAGTTTAGGCTCGTTTTGGCCCAGGTTTCCCCGCATGGGAAAAGAGGTTTTTGGAAGGAGTAGCGTGTCTTTGTAATCCATTGCACAAAGCCTTTTTTTCACTTGATTATATCCAACACCTATTTAAAAACTGCTGATATTGTGCTATAATCAATGAAACAGTCATGCATACAACATGGTACAAACAAGAATGAAGGTCATGAGTGTTTCATTAAGAGCAACAAGGTTGCGAGGGCACTCCGCCAAGGAGCCTTTTTGGGCTTTGCTCAAAAAGGATATTTTAAGATTAAAAACAGGTAGCATCCATGCAAAAAAACCTCATAGTTTTTGTGGGCAGCAGGTTATGGCACAATGAACCCTTTTACGACTACTGTCTGCGCCACGCCAAAAAAAACATTGACCAGACCGACACGCTGCTTCATATAGATTCCAACAAACTGCTCGTGACGCTGGAACGTATTTTGGAAGATAACACCAATGTGCTGATCTTTGCTTCAGACAGCGCCTTTGCCACCGTCAGCAAACTGCTGGCCACCCTCAGCGGGGATAAACTGGAACTCAAATCGGAGATGCTGATTCCCAAAAATACCGCCGTTTACGAAAGCCGCAGCTATATCATCGAAACCAGGGGCGCCAGAATTAACGTCCTGCACGCACTGGAAAACAAAAAACTGCCCCCGGTGCTGTTTGAAGCACTGCAAACGCAAAACCTGCATATTTTTGACATGGATGCTGAAAGTATCGAAATCCTGCTGGAACCGCTGACCAAAAGTTTTGACGTGGCCATTGATTACAGCGTTATTACAAAAGACTGGATCAAGCTTACGTGCAAAAGCAGGCAGTACGGTGAAATCAACCACTTTCTAGCAAGTGCCAAAAAACTGTTTTCAGGGCGGGTCTGCGATGCGAAGAATCTGTTTAAATACCTCATAAACCGCCTGGAAAGAAGTGAAAAAACGATCACATTTGCCGAAAGCTGCACCGGCGGACTGCTGGCGGCAAACCTGGTCGCGCAAAGCGGTTCCTCGGCGGTTTTGAAAGGTTCGCTTGTGACCTACTCCAACACCACCAAGCATGAATGGATCGGCGTGGATGAGGAAGTGTTTGAACGTTTCGGCGCTGTGAGCAAAGAGTGCGTGCAGCAGATGCTGGAAGGGTCTTTACAGATTGCAAACGCCCATTACTCCGTAGCCATCAGCGGCATTGCCGGTCCGGGCGGGGCCACGGAGTATAAACCCGTGGGCACCGTCGTAATCGGCGTGGCCAAAACAAAGGGGCAAAACGTCCAGACTGAGATTGAGGAGTTTCATTTTGCCGGAGACCGCAATTATGTCCAAAAACAGGCTATGTACAGCGCTGTCAAAATGTTGCTTTTAAGCGACAGGGATACTTTTTTGTAAAGTTTTGGGCGAAACTATTGACTTGGATGCATTTTTAGGCTAAAATTTCGCCTACATTTACAAGCGCACGTATATGTCCTGTTAGCTCAGGTGGTAGAGCAACTCCCTTTTAAGGAGTGGGTCCTAGG
>CAYUAC010000027.1:0-4300 GCA_964442515.1 uncultured Campylobacterales bacterium
CTGATGGTATTGCCCTGACCATCAAAGGTACCGGTAAATCTATCGGAGTAATTACCTACCGGCTCCCAGCCTTCATTGCTATTCCACGTTGCTGTAGCCGAAGCATCAATATCCGACCCCAGCTCATAGGTGCCATCCAGCGCGGTATTCATCCATTGCATCTGGTTGACGTTGTGGATGACGACTTTGCCGTTTGCATCAAACGCCACGGCATCGGTATTGTCTGCAGCATCAAAGAAAACACCGCCATCTGTGGTGTTGGTGTTTTCGATCTTGGCATTGACGTAGATACTATTGCCTGCGTTAAGTGTTAGCTTTGTAGCATCTGCCCATATGATATCTTCATTGACCGTGATATCTTCATCGGCTTGCAACTCTGTTTCAGTTGTAAGGGCACTTTCAATAGCGGTCGCTGAAACACTTGAGCCGTCCAGATCATCGCCTCCCGATGATTCTACGGTTAGATTCGTAGGATCAAGAAGCCATTTTGCCGCCGTGACCTGCGTACTTGACGCAATATTTAACTCTTTACCGCTTGTTTCGATAAATCCACCCTCGGCACGTAACGCTCCGTCATAATCCCCCGTGCCGCCGTGGGCATAAAGCACGATCTTGCCCTCTTTTTCTTCTATCGTGTCGGCTTCGATGACGCCGGTATTGTTTACCATCCCATCAAGGACTTCATCGACGGCTTTGGTGGTCATAAACACTTCCCCGCCGTCGGCTTCGATAAGTCCGCCGTTTTCTACCAGACCGTCATAGGTACCTTTGTCGATATTGAGGCTTACTAAAGAGTTGCCGTTGATATTAAGCGATATCTTTTCTCCGCTTGCAAGGTCAACTCTGCCCTTGGTAGCTTTGACAACGCCTTGGTTGATCACCTCTTTGCCCAAAAGCGCCACATAGCCTTCATCCGACGCGCTTATCGTGCCCATATTCAGTACGCCGGCATCACTGTCACCTTCAAAGACATAGTCGCCGTCTAAAAAATCCTGATCATCTATATCAAGTGTGGAAGCTACAAGTCCCCCTACATCCACCTGTGCGCCCTGTCCAAACAAGATACCGTTTTGATTGACAAGAAAGACTTGTCCGTTAGCGTTGATACTGCCGTAGATTTCACTGGGGTTGTCGCCTGTGACCCTGTTGAGAGTAGAAGCGTCACTGCCTGGCTGGTTGAAATTAACCGTGTGCTTTGCCCCCACGCTGAACTCCTGCCAGTTGATGATGCCTTTTTGCGATGCCTGATTGATATCGGTACTTTTGTCTCCCCGCTCAACCTTTATATCCCCGCTGACTATATCTTCGCCGCTTGGAGCGGCGTTTAATACCGCGGCAGAGCCAAGCAGCGCACTGACTACCAGCGATATTTTCCCGCCTTTTAGTATCCGAAACCGTGATGCGTAATCACATTTGAATGGGTTCATACTCTCTCCTTCATGAGTCTTTTTTTGCATTGTACAGGGTTGATTTCTCTTTTTTTTACACGTTTAGAGAGATTTTAGAGAGAGCGGGATTTTTAGGTTTTTCCCGTTACTCCGCTACTTTGCTTATGTTTGTCAGAAAGTTGAAACTCTGTCTTTATATATGCATTGTCTGCAGTTTCTCATGCAGACAGGCGGCGTCAAGATATTTGGGGGCGCAGAGGAAATTTTTGGTTTGGGGATACACCAGACCGTTTTGGCAAGCTTGGTAAAACGGCTTTTTTGACCTTGGATGAAAAAGCAGCAAAAAGGTGGCATCTGCAAACATTTCTTTGATATCAGTACACATCTGCTGCATCTGTTTGTTTTCAAAGTCTGCCACTATGAGGTGTGGTTTGAGTGTGCTTTTGTGCAAAAGCAGCTGCCCCACACTGCGCAATCCCCGTACGACCAGCTGGCTGTCATAAAGGCTGATCTCTTTTTTCAACGCTTCAAGCCGTTCAAAATCCTCGTGTATGATGATCACTTCGCGCCGTTTTTGCTTTTTAAGCAGCTGCAATATTTCAAGATCGCGCTTATAAGTGCTTTTTGAGGTATCAGCAGACTGAGTTTGCAGCATCTGCTTGATATAGCTTTTGGCTGTAAGGGGCAGTTCAAAACCTTTTGATCCGTATCTTTTGGTAATGGCGCTGCTTTTGTTCGCCTCGGCAAAAAGCGCTTTGCAAAGCGCGTCAAGCCTGTTTTCGATCATACGCTTGAAAATCTTTTTATACCCTTTGCGTTTGCGGCCGTAGATCTCTGCGAAGCTGTTAAACATCCTGCGTTCATGCTCTTCTACCGCCACAGAGTTTTCACCTGTTTGTTTCCACGCGACATAACAGCGCTGCCTGTGCAGAAGCATCTTTTCAAAGAGTTGGCGAAACGCTGTATTATCTTTGAGGCTGAGGCTGTTGTAACATTGTTCATATTGTTCAACCTGCTGCCAAAGCTTTGTTATACGATCACCGGCAAACCCACTGTCTGCTTGTTCAAACGCTTCGTGCAAACTGTGCAAAAAAGGTTTGAAAAGATGATAATCAACATGTTCGCAGTTTTTATTATATGCCGCGCCGTTTTCTATCTCCTGCTTATACCGGTAAAAGTAAAAGTTTAAGCAGATATCAGAAGTGAGTTTGACATCTATCTCACTGTTTTGCCCGGGAGGCTGCGGGGACACAGAAAGCTTTTTATCAGGCAGGCTTTGCATCAGCGCCTCCAAATCCCCAGAAACGACGGGTTTGGCGGCCACGAAAATAAAGGGATGCTGCTTTTGTACAGCTTCTATCTGCTTAAGATGACTTGAGATCAAGATACAATTGACACAATCTTGCACACCGATATCTTCTACGGCCCTTATAAAGGCTTCGCCGTCCATAACCGGCATATTGGCATCCACAAAAACCGTATCGATATATTCAAACTCCTCCTGAAGCTTTTGCAACCCTTCCCTGCCGTCTTTGGCTTCAAAAAAGTTTTCGTTCCCCAGAGGTTGCAGCTGTGTTTTGAGGATGGTTCGCATCACTTTGCTGTCATCAATCAGTAATATCCCCATCGGCTCACTCCGTTTTTCACTTTTTTTGCTATTGTATTTGATTGATTTCTCTTTTTTTTCACCGTCAGAGAGATTTTAGAGAGACGGTTTGGATACAATGACGGTATGCAAACACAACACAAAGAGGTTTTACAAAACGCGTCGGCTTTGATCGTAGAGGACAATACGCAGTTTCGAAAAAAGTTTAAAAAGACGCTTGCGAGCTACTTTGACCGTATCCATGAAGCGGCCAACGGCGATGAAGCTATCGATATCTACACCGATTACGGGCCCGCCGTGATCTTTACCGATATCAAAATGCCCAAAATGTCGGGCTTGACGTTTACCACCTTTATCCGAAAAGTCGATAAAAATATTCCCATCATCGTATTAAGCGCTTACAGTGAAAAACAAACGCTCAAAGAACTCATCTCGCTGAACCTGATTGATTTTTTGGAAAAACCCGTTGATTACGACACCCTCAAAGAAGTCCTTGGTAAATGCGCGCAGTCGCTGACTGATAACGGTTTAATAGAATACGCCATCGCGCAAAACGTAAAATACTCTTTTTCACACAAACTGCTGCATAGGGGCAAAGAAGAGATTGCGCTGACGTATAAAGAGATCCTTTTTTTAGAACTCATGATTACAAACAGACAGCGCATCGTTACAAAGCAGATGGTGGAAGATACGATTTACGAAGGCGGCTACATGAGCGCTTCAGCTATTAGCAACCTCATCTCCAAGCTGCGCAAAAAAGCGGGAAAAGATATCTTTAAAACAATCCCTAATATCGGATATGCACTGGTAAAGTAATACTTATTCGCAACCCTTCCTGGCCGTTGGCCGCTGTTATTTTTCCCTTGAAACTTTCATGCACGATCATTTTACATATATACAGTCCAAGTCCGGTAGAGCGCTTCTTCTCATCCCTGTAAGAGTAGTTAAAATCAAAAATCTTATCAAGTCTTTTTGGCTCTACGCCTTTGGCGTTGTCGCTGATATCGATGCGTACATGCTGCCCCTGCCGCCAGATACTGACTGAAATAAAGGGATCTTTGATCTCTCTGGCGTTTAAAAAGAAGATACTGTTGTGAATAATGGATAAAAACACTTGCGACAGCGCGTTTTTACTGCCTTTGACCGTTAGTTCGCTGTCGATATCTTCTTTTAGTCTTATCTCGCTGAGTTTCAAACTCTCCGCAATCAAAAAGCCGATATCTTTGTACGCCTCATCCACCGTAAAAGAGGTGACTGCGTACATATTTCCGTCATCGTCAAAGAAGTTTTTGAAAGTATTGATCGT
>CAYUAC010000027.1:4310-8359 GCA_964442515.1 uncultured Campylobacterales bacterium
TTTCCTATATTTTACTGAATTGACTATAATTCATTTTATATGAAATTACTGTAGCCAACATTTCCAATATATTCTTACCCTAGATCAGTTATTGTTCTTTCTCTCCTATTATACCCTGAAAATCTAAGAAGTTTTTGAAAGTATTGATCGTTTTGGACATAAACGACACGATTCTTTGCTGTTCATACAACTCCTGCATCAGCTGGCTATGGCTTACGTTGTTGTTTTCGATCTTGGTCATAAGCAGGTTTTGCGACATCCCCAGTTCCGAAAGCGGCTGTTTCCACTGGTGGGCGATGGTGGTGATGAGTTCCCCCGTGGCGGCCAGTTTGTTTTGCTGAAAGATAAGATTGTCTTTTTTCCTGGATGTTTCCAACTCCTTTTTGATCACCCCCTGCAGACCTTTATTGATTCTTTTGAGATCATATATCCGCACAATATAAAAAAGCAGCGCCACCGCCAAAGGAGCGGCTACCAGCCATACGACGGTATAATCGATCCCTTTTTCATACCGCACCCCAAACCAGCGGTTCATGATTTCATCTTTTTTGCTTTTGGAAATATTATCGATCGTTTTGTTCAGTGTTCCCCGCATTATCGCATCATCTTTACTGACCGCAAAAGCAAGGTAAAGTTTTTCGTTAAAGGTGCCGTTGATTTTAAAATCATACGAGTGCAACTTGATATATTCAGACAATACGCCAAGAGCGCCTACTACCGCGTCTGCTTTTTTACTGGTCACCATCGCAAAAGCTTCACTTAAGCTTTTTGTTTCATATACTTTTAGATTCTCATACCCGCTTAAGACATTGCTTACAATCCCCCTGTGTTTGACAACGGCAACTTTGAAATCTTTAAGATAGTTAATATCAACGATACTGGAGCGATCACTTTGGGTTGCCAAAACGATGGGTATTTCCAGATACGGCTTGGAAAACAGCACATCGTCATTGTCTAACCGGGCCGTTTGCACCGTTGAGACAACATCACACCGATCCTGGTTCAAATACGAAAAAGACTGCGCCATATCCTCTGTTTTTACCGGTTCAAAGTTTTTAAGCAGCAGACGCTCAACCTCTTCGATCAACTCACTGTTGACCCCCAGATACTTTTCATAGGCGGGGTTTTGAATATTTTCGCGGCACATTTTGATAGCATCACGGCCGATAAGATCCTCTTTTTCCTCAAAATTCAAAACCAGCCGCCTGTGCTGCTTGGCAAGTGAGGAGCTCAAGCTTTTTGAAAACCAGCGGTTTTTCAGTGCCAAAAGCTCCTCTTTGTCCATAACCTGCAGTGCTTTGTCCAAAATCGACGCCGCGGGAGAAAACGCTTTATTGAGCGCATAATGGTGCGAAGCCAGCGTATCAAACCTGTACACGGGCGTAAGTGAGGGCAGTCCCATTTCGTTTGTGATATGAAAAACCGAACCGTTGCTAAACATCACATCGGTTTCTTGGGTAACGACGCTGGAAATAGTATCTTTGAGGGTGTCAAACTCTTTGATTGCAGCATTTTCCAACTGCGCGGCCAGCTTTTTATCCAAAAGATTGTGCCGGTACACGGCGACGGTTTTGCCTTTCAGGCTGGAGCGGTCCTGCATCGTGTAAGCATTATCCGATGCGGCAAGGACCAGTTTTTGCATCTGCAGGTAGCTTTGGGTCAGGATAAAAGGGCTTTGCTGCTGATTTGGCGGAGTATGGCTTGCCAAACCGTGTATCCTGCCCTCAGCCGCCTGGTCGCGCAGTTTGCCGATTTCACAGGGTTTGAGAACAAAATTTGCCCCCGTTATTTCATTTACGCGCTTTAACACCTGGGCTTCAAAGCCCGTCACTTCACCCTCTGGCTGCGTAAGAACAAAGGGTTTGAGGGTTTCATCGATTCCTAAAACGATCGTTTCATTATCCCTGATAAATCGTTTTTCTTCCGGTGTCAGAGAGATTTCGGCCGCGTTTATGCAAGAGAAAACAAAAAAAACGATCAAAAAACATCGCATGCATTACACCTTTTCTTCCTATTGTAGCCTGTTTCGCCCCGACAACGGCTTGGCGGCGCCAAGATTTGACAAACTTACGCCTTTTTCTATAAAATCGGCGGAACCCGGGTACGAACATATCCCCACCAGGGAAGTGATGCAGATGGAAAAAGACCATCTGGAATAAGGAGCGCTTCATGCATATCAGCCAAAAGGCTAAAGCTATACAACAATCACCCATCAGATCGATGTCGATTCTGTGCAGGCAAAAAGGGGGCATCAACATGGCCCAGGGCTTGTGCGACCTGGACGTGCCTACCCCCGTACTGCAAGGTGCCAAAGAGGGACTGCAAAACGGAGCCAACAGTTACACCGCCGCGCAGGGAACGCGGGGCTTGCGCGAAGCGATTGCTAACAAGCAAAACAGCTTTTATGACCAAAACATTGACGGTGACAACGTACTTGTCAGCATCGGGGCCACCGGCGCGTTTTACTCCACCGCCCAGACCCTGCTGGACCCCGGCGATGAAGTGATCGTTTTTGAACCCTATTACGGTTATCACGTCGCCACGCTCAAAGCCTTAGGCTGCAAAATCAGATACGTCCAGACCAACCCGCCGCAATACACTATAGATTTTGATGCGCTGGAAAGTGAAATCACGGACAAAACCAAAGCAGTCCTGATCTGCAATCCTTCCAACCCAAGCGGCAAGGTGTATACAAAAGAGGAATTGCGCACACTGGGCAAGCTGGCCCAAAGCCGTGATCTGGTCGTTTTCAGCGATGAAATGTATGAACACTTTGTCTATGATGACGCGGTTTTTACCTCCGCACTGAGTATCGACTCACTCAAAGACCGCTGTGTGGTGGTATCGGGGTTTTCCAAGATTTATTCTATCACCGGGTGGCGCCTGGGATATGCGATCAGTACACAAGAGGTGATTGAAAAAGCCGCGGCGCTTAATGACCTGGTTTATGTCTGTCCGCCCGCACCGCTGCAGGAAGGAGTCAAAAAAGGACTGCAAGAGTTGCCAAAAGAGTACTACACGCAGGTGGCAAAGGACCATGAGCACAAAAGAGACCTGTTTATAGGCGCGTTAAATGAAGCCGGACTCAAAGCCGATTTTGTCAAAGGTGCGTACTACGTACTGACTGACATCTCTTCCCTGCCCGGAGAGGATGAAGACCAGAAGGTGCTGTACCTGCTGGAACATGCCGGTATCGCCGCGGTGCCCGGACGGGCGTTTTACCACAAACCGCCAGCCAATCCTACAGCACGGTTTTGTTTTTCAAAACAGCATGGGGAGTTAGAAAGCGCGATCAAGGGGTTGCAAAAGCAACTTCATAACTTGAGTATGTAAGTTTCATAATTACTCTTTTTTAGTATAATTGATGCTAAAGGAGTTACAGATGGGTGCTTTAAGCTTAGAAGACTTACCCAGATATACATATGATGAGTATATCCAGTGGGAAGATAGATGGGAACTTATAAACGGAGTACCATATGCGATGTCTCCTGCGCCTTTGATACAGCACCAAAATATTAGCAACAACATAGCCTGGGAATTAAAAAATCAGTTCAAAGACTGTAAGAGATGCAAAGTTTTGCTACCGGTAGATTGGAAAATTTCTCAAGAAACAGTCGTTCAACCAGATAACAGCGTTATTTGTCATGAACCTAACAATGAAGCTTATATTACAAAAGCTCCTAAAATAATCTTTGAGGTGCTATCAAAAGCAACAGCAAGAAAAGATATGGGATTAAAATACAACCTCTACGAACAAGAGGGTGTTAGCTACTACGTCATAATAAATCCTGAAGACAGTGTCGCAAAAGTTTATGCATTAAAAGAGGGAAGATACATAAAACAATGCGATGCTACAGATGATGTGGTAGAGTTTTTTGTCAAAGAGTGTGAAAGAAAAATACTATTTGACTTTAGCAAGATCTGGTAAGGGTATTACGCTTACCAGAAACCCTAGTCTGTAATGGCCCCTTTGGAGGGCAAAAGCAGCTTGATAAGCAGTATCGCAACCCCCACGTTAATCATCACATCAGCCAAATTAAAAATCGCAA
>CAYUAC010000027.1:8459-19345 GCA_964442515.1 uncultured Campylobacterales bacterium
AGCAGTATCGCAACCCCCACGTTAATCATCACATCAGCCAAATTAAAAATCGCAAACTCAAAGCCGCAGTGCCAGTAGATATAATCCACCACGCCGCCGTGGATAAAACGGTCATAAATATTGCCCATGCCTCCGGCCATGATCAAAGCCACCGCAAGGGGATAGTGCTGCAAATACCGCTCATACACGACATAAGCCAAGATAAGCCCAAGCAGCCCCAGCTGAATCCACTTGAGATGATCGCCTAAAAACGCAAACATCGAAAACGCCACGCCCTCATTGAGTGCAAAAACCAGCGAAGCGCATTCGCCTTTGAAAGAAAACCCCTCTAAAACGATATTTTTCAGCCAGCGATCCAGCAGCAAAAACGCTGTCAAAGACGCGAGAAAAAAGCCGTAAAGTTTAGCCCAGCTTGGATTGAAAAAACGCAACGCACCGCTCCATCTGCTTTTCTACCGCTTTGGTGTCTCTGCCCTCAATGAGGATGCGCATCTTGTTTTCGGTTCCGCTGTAGCGCACCAGCGGGCGAAGCCCTTTTGCCCTGATATCCTCAAGGAGTTCATCAGCGCCTTTGATATCTCCCAACTCGGGTTTTTCACTGACGGGCAGATTGACCAGCTTGTTTGGATAAATAGAAAACAGTCCAAACGCTTCGCTGCACTTTTTGCCCGTTTTGACCATATACGCAAGCACCTGCAGCGCACTGACCAGACCGTCGCCGGTTTTGGCAAAATCGCTGAAGATGATATGGCCGCTTTGTTCGCCGCCGAAGTTGTATCCGTTTTTTTTCATCACTTCAAGGACGTTTTTATCCCCGACCTGCGCCCGATCCAGTGTTAAACCCTGTGTATGCAAAAAATCCTCCAGCGCCTGGTTGCTCATCACCGTGGTTACAACTCCCCCGTTTTTCAGCAGTTTCTGGTCTTTGAGATACTTTGCCAATACCCCGATCACCACATCTCCCTCAATCTGCCGTCCTGCTTCATCACACAGTACCAGCCTGTCGGCATCGCCATCAAGTGCCAGCCCCACATCGGCCCTGTACTGGCGTACGGCTTTGGCCATGGCCTGGGGATGCATCGCCCCGCAGTTTTCATTGATATTAAACCCATCAGGCTCGTCCCCGATGACAAAGACTTCGGCCCCAAGCTCTTTGAGCACCGTCGGCGCGGTTTTATACGCCGCGCCGTTGGCGGTATCAACCACCACGCGAAGCCCGTTTAACGTCAACTCTTTTGGAAACGAGTTCTTGATATGCACGATATATCGGCCGATTACGTCGTCAATACGCTTAGAAGAGCCGATATCGCCGTTTGTCATCTGGGCCTGTTCTATGCGGGTATGGTCATAAAAGATCGATTCGATACTGCGCTCGGCGCTTTCTTGCAGTTTGTCGCCGTTGGCGTCAAAGAATTTCACCCCGTTATCACCGTAGGGGTTGTGGCTGGCACTGATCATGATACCGCAGTCACAGCGCATATCCTGGGTTAAAAACGCAACTGCGGGCGTGGGCATGGGCCCGATCTGGACCACGTTGTATCCCACCGCCGTCAAACCGCTGACGATGGCGTTTTCGATCATGTAGCCGCTTCTTCTGGTATCTTTGCCTACCAGAATCTTTTTGGTTTTGGCGTGGGCTTTAAAGTGAATACCCGCTGCCATGGCAAGCTGCATCGCCAGCTGAGCGGTGAGCTTTTGGCCCGCTTTTCCTCTGACCCCGTCCGTTCCGAATAATCGCTGCATTTTTAACCTTTTTTGTTACTGAATTACCTAGTTACGAATTCTGTTTTATCTATTTTTAAATATTTTAAGATATTATTTCATAATTATAATAAAAAATAGCAAAAAGGAAAAGAGATGGCACATCACCAGTCAACGATCAAACGAATCAGACAGACAAAAGTACGAACCGAGCGAAACAGATTCTACAGAACCAGAATCACCAACATCACAAGAGCGGTCAAAGAAGCCGTAGAAGCAGGCGACAAAGCAAAAGCCAAAGAAGCGCTGCAAACAGCTGATAAAGAGTTCCAAAAATTTGTCGGCAAAAAAATCATCAAGAAAAACACCGCGGCAAGAAAAGTCAGCCGTCTCGCCAAACTTGTCAACTCTTTAAACGATTAATTCACCCCACCTCTGAACAACCGGTTCATAAGCAAAACGCTTATGAACTTCTCTTGGATTTCAAGGAGCCATAAATACCATGAAAGAAAAACTGCAACCCTTTATCGACCGTCATCACGAACTCAATGATATGCTCAGCGCACCCGAGGTAATGAATGATGTTAAAAAAATCACCGCGCTTTCCAAAGAACAGGCCGACCTGAAACCGCTCTATGAAAAAGCAAAAGAGTATATCGATATCGTAGACAGCATCGCCGAAAACAAAGAACTGCTCGAAGATGACGAACTCGGCGAACTGGCCAAGGAAGAGATCAGGGAACTTGAACCCAAAATCAAGACACTGGAAGAGCAGATCAAGATATTGATGCTGCCAAAAGATCCCAATGACGATAAGAATATTTACCTTGAACTTCGAGCCGGCACCGGCGGGGACGAATCGGCATTGTTTGTGCAAGATTTGTTCAAAGCCTACCTGCGCTACGCCGAAAAAAGAGGCTATAAAGCCGAAATCGTCAGTTCCAGCGACAGCAACGCCGGCGGCTACAAAGAGATGATTTTACTCATCAAGGGTGAGGGAGCGTATTCCAGGCTTAAATACGAAGGCGGTACCCACCGGGTTCAAAGGGTTCCCGAAACAGAATCGCAGGGGCGCGTGCACACTTCGGCCGTGACCGTGGCGGTGATGCCCGAAGTCGATGACGTGGAAGTCAATATCAACCCCGGCGACATCAAGATGGACGTTTTCCGCGCCAGCGGCTGCGGGGGACAGTCTGTGAACACCACCGACAGCGCCGTACGCCTGACCCACGTTCCCACAGGTGTGGTCGTAGCTATTCAGGATGAAAAATCCCAGCACAAAAACCGCGATAAAGCGATGAAGGTATTAAAAGCGCGCATTTACGAAAAACAGATGCAGCAACAGCTGGATGAAAACGCCGCAGCCAGAAAATCGCAGGTGGGCAGCGGGGATAGAAGCGGCCGGATCAGAACGTACAACTACCCCCAAAACAGAGTTACCGACCACCGTATCAACCTCACGCTGTACCGCCTGAACGAAGTGATGGATGACGGACAGCTGGACCTGCTGGTCGATCCGCTCATTGCCGATGCCAGAACCAAAGCGATGCAGGAAGCGGGCCTTTAAAGAGAGCTGTCTTAAGAATAAAAACTACTATTTTTATTTGGATGCGTATTTCAACTTGATTGGATAAAATCCACACACAAAATACGCGGGGCGGGTTGGATACTGATGAAAAGTTTTAATTACTATTACACGAGTAAAGCACACCTTTATGACTATCTGGAGAAAAACCATGCCAGATTTCAGGGCAGCGTGCTGATTCAGGTTTTCACAGGCATCTGTGACAAACTCTCTATCAATCAGCTGCTCAGCCACCTGACATTTTTTCTTCCCCACGCCCATATCATAGGCGCCACAAGCGGAGGAGAGATCGAGGGGGCCAGCGTCAGCGACGGGCAGACGCTGCTTTGTTTCACCGTCTTTGAAGATACCGTACTGCAAACCCATGAAGCTTCGGGCGATTTTCATACCGATACCATCGCCAAAAATATTACCAAAACCGTCCCTTCCCAAAATCTGCAGTCACTTATCACCTTTACCACCGGCCGCGGCGTGGACAGTGCGGCTTTTTTGGAGCATTTAAGCGCGCTTGACACCACCGTCAGCGGGGGTGTGGCCGTGGGAGATGAGGATTTTAAAAACGCTTACGTTTTTACGCACAACAGGGTCATCGCAAACGGAGCGGTAGCTGTTTCGTTGCACTCCAAATCTCTGCATGTCAATATCGCAAGCAGTTTCGGGTGGGAAGCAATGGGCAAACCCCTCTGTGTCACCAAGACAAGCGGCAAGGTCGTACATACGATCGATAATATCCCCGTCAAAACCCTGTATCAAAACTATTTCGGTGAAGATATCGTCAATCTGCTGCCAAAAACGGGCATCGAATTTCCCCTGATCGTATACAGACAGGGCACCCCCGTTGCCCGCTTTGTAACCGATGTCAAAAAGGGCGGTTTCGTTTTCAGCGGCCCGATTGAGGAGGGGGAAGAAGTGTTTTTCGGCTTTGCCAACGTCGAAAAGATACTGGAGTGCAAGGACAAACTGGCCAAGGATATCGCTTCCTGCCCCGCTGAAAGCATCTTTGTCTACTCCTGCGTCGCCAGACGGCTGCTGCTTGGCAAAATGGCCCAGCTTGAAATCGAACCGCTGAATTCTATCGCTACCGTTTCTGGCTTTTTTACCTTCTCGGAGTTTTTAAAACCAAAAAGCAAAGGCGCGGTGCTGCTTAATCACACCATGACTGTTGTTTCCATGAGTGAAAGCAGCCGTGTGCATAAAAATTTCACACCAAAAAACTGCGCGGTAAAAACCCAAAACGACCGGACCATCAAAGCCTTAAGCACCTTTATCAGCAAAACGTCCCGACAACTCAATCTGCTCAACCGGGATCTGCAAAAAAGCGTGGATGAAAAGACGTCACAGCTTCGAAAAAGCAATAAAAATCTGCTCAAAAAAGTCTATTTTGACGAACTCACCGGCCTTGGCAACCGCGATCTGCTCTTAAAAAAACTGCAAAACAAACACAACGACTATACCCTGATCCTGCTGGATGTGAACAATTTCAAAGATATCAACGATCTTTACGGCGTCAAAAGCGGCGATCAGGTTTTAAAAGATTTGACATCGATTTTGACGGATCTGACCCGGCAGGAAGGACTGGAATGCTACCGCGTCAGCGGGGACGAGTTTGCCATCATCAGCAAAAAACACGCAGAGGCTGCGCCCTGTATCTCTCTGATCAAGCGGCTGGATGAAAACATCAAGGGGCATATGTTTTCCATAAACGTTCAAAACCATATGGTCGATATCTATATCAGCGTAGCTATGGGACTGGCCCATAAAACGGGCGCGCTCATCGAACACTCCAACCTCGCTTTGGCCCAGGCCAAAAAAGAGGGTGTAGTCTATCGGCAGTACCTTGACAGTCTGAATCTGGAAAAAAACATCCAAAACAACATCTATTGGAACAATTCGCTTCGCGTGGCTATAAGCCAGGACAGAATCGTCCCCTATTTCCAGCCCATCTTCACAAACGGCGCACCCACCAAATACGAAGCCCTGATGCGCATGATCGATGAAGAGGGCAAACCGGTCTCACCTTTTTTCTTTTTGGATATTGCCAAAAAAAGCGGCGACTACGGCAAACTGACCCGTATTATGATTGAAAAAACCTGCAAAATATTTGCCGGCAGGAGCGAAGAGTTTTCCATCAACCTCAGTTATGAAGATATGGTCGATGAGGAGATGTGTGCTTTTATCGAAGAAAGCGCGGACAGATACGAAGTATCCGGGCGTATGATATTAGAAATCGTTGAGAGCGAATATATCAAAAACTTTGAAAAGGTCAACGCCTTTTTATCCAAGATGCGTCAAAAAGGCACGCGTATTGCTATCGATGATTTTGGCAGCGGGTATGCCAACTTTTCATATCTGCTGGAGATCAAGCCAAACTATATCAAGATTGACGGATCGATCATGAAAAATATCGACCATGATCCGGATTCGCTGATGATTGCCGAAACGATCACGATGTTTTCCAAAAAGCTGGGGGCAAAAACAGTGGGCGAATTCATCCACTCACAGGCGGTACTGGAAAAAGCGATCGATCTTGGAGTAGACAGTTTTCAAGGCTTTTTGCTGGGCAAACCAAAACCGCTGGAGGGGCTTTAAAACCAGCAGCGCTTATCGTGTTCGTATATAAGCGCAAAACCGTCGTTGGTTTTCATCAGGTAGATAAAGCCCTCGATAATCCCCATACACGCCATCAAAATAGTAGGCACCGCGTAAAAGAATATACCCGAGACTGAAATCATCAGCATCAAAATACCGGCCAGAGGACACCCTATATAAAACTTGTGCGCCCCCAGTGTTCCAAACAACACGGCTAAAATACCGGCGTTTTCTTTGCTTTTTGATTTTGCGACGGGACCGGCGCCTTCAGGTTTTTCATGCAAACCGTAAATCTCTTTGGCTTCATTCCCCTCGGCTTCAAAGGTCACGTCCATACCCCGTTCTAACTCTTTGGACCCATGCCACAACCCTTTGCGAAAGATGTAGCGTTTACCGTCATCCCCGGTAATAACACCGGTTTGTCCCTCAACTGCCTTTACGATTCCATGCACGCAATACTCCTTTAAGTAGGTAAGTATCGGCAGCCGTGGCTGAAATTTTACAATTAATCTTCTTTATTAGAAGAAATATTTTTTAAAACCATTTTTACCGCCAGACGCAGCCCAAGCAGCAGCAGGTACGGCAACACTGCCCACAAAAAGGGATGGGTGTAGTTACCCATATCCGCCATCATTGAAAACCGGTTCATGGGGTCACTGAGCAAATCGCTGTGTTGTAAAACGGCCAAAACCGCGACAACGAGTAAAAAGATGATGATCTCTTTGATTACTGCTTTCATCACCGCTCCTACATATCCGATTTCAGTATCGCGCCGCTGGCGGCGTTGGTAACCAGGCTTCTATACTGTCCCAGCCAGCGTGAATGCAGCGGCTTTTTCAGCGGTACGAAGTTTTGCCGTCTTTGCTCGATCTCTTCGTCGCTGAGCTTGGCTTCAAGCACGTAATTGTCCACATCGATAAAGATTTCATCTCCGTCTTGCACCAGGCCGATCAAGCCGCCCTCGGCCGCTTCGGGACTGACATGACCGATACTGGCCCCTCTGGTAGCACCGCTGAAGCGCCCGTCTGTAACCAGCGCGACACTGTCGCCTAAACCCATACCCATGATCAGGCTGGTGGGACTGAGCATCTCCTGCATCCCGGGACCGCCTTTGGGCCCTTCGTAGCGGATAATGACCACGTCTCCGGCTTTGACCTTGCCGTCAATGATTCCCGCGATCGCTTCGGGCTGCCCGTCAAAACAGACCGCTTTACCCGTAAAGGCGCGCTCACCGGTGATGCCGGCGGTTTTGATCACCGCGCCCTCTTTGGCCAGGTTACCGTACAAAATTGCCAGGCCGCCCACGGGGCTGTAGGGTTTGTCGATGGTGTGGATAATGTTTTCATCCAAAATCTTGGCGTCTTTGATCCGCTCCCCCAGCGTTTCGCCGGTCACAGTGAGATTATCCAGATACAGGGCACTGTCTCCGCGCTTTGCCATCTCATGCATCACCGCGCTCACGCCGCCTGCTCTGTTGATATCTTCCATATGCACGGTACTCAGGCTGGGGCTGATCTTGGCGATATGGCTGACGTTTTTACTGATCTCATTGATCTTGGATTGGTCAAAATCCACGCCCGCTTCATTGGCGATTGCCAGCATATGCAGTACCGTATTGGAACTGCCGCCCATCGCCATATCCACGGCAAAGGCGTTTTTGACCGCTTTTTCATTAAGAATGTTAGTCAGTTTGTACTGTTTTTGCTTTTGCTCATCTTTGGCGATTTCACAGATGCGGCGCGCGGCTTTTCTGAAAAGTTCCTCTCTTTGGGGCGTCAGGGCTAAGATGGTGCCGTTGCCCTCAAGGGCGATGCCCATGGCTTCCATCAGCGTATTCATCGAATTGGCCGTAAACATACCGCTGCAGCTGCCCCCGCCCGGACAGGCGTTGCACTCGACCTCATAGAGTTCTTCCTCATCGATATCGCCGTGTTCGTATTTGCCCACGGCTTCAAACGCGCTGGCCAGATCGATGGGCGTACCGTCTTTTTTGTGGCCCGCTTTCATCGGCCCGCCGCTGACAAACACGGTGGGCACGTCAACACGCAGCGCGCCCATAATCATGCCCGGCACGATCTTGTCGCAGTTTGGTATCGCAATCATCGCGTCAAACTTGTGCGCATTCATCACCGTCTCAATAGAGTTTGCAATGATTTCCCTGCTTGGAAGGCTGTACAGCATCCCGTCATGGCCCATAGCGATACCGTCATCCACGCCGATGGTGTTAAACTCAAAAGGAACGCAGCCGTTTTTTCTAATCTCGTCTTTGATTATATCGCTGACTTTATCCAGGAAAAAATGCCCCGGAATCACTTCGATAAAGGAGTTGGCCACCCCGATAAAGGGTTTTTCAAAATCCTCGTCACTCAGTCCCGTCGCCCGGAAAAGGGAGCGGTGGGGGGCTTTGTTAAACCCTTTTTTCACTTCATCGCTTCGCACATTGTCTCCTTTGTATAATTAGCAGTACTATCATAAATAAATTTATAACAGATTATCCTTGCTTTTTTCATTTTTTTTGCTATAATTTCACAAATTATACACAAGCTTACTATAAATCAAGATTAATTATGTTACAATTTCATCTTGATTTTCATGACCGTATAGCTCAGCGGTAGAGCACTACCTTGACATGGTAGGGGTCACTGGTTCAAATCCAGTTACGGTCACCACGAGTTTCTTCCTTTAGATCTTTTGTTTATACCGGTGCAAGTTTTTACTTTTAGCGATATAAACAAGTTTAGCAATTAAAACAAGGAATTTTTTTGAGCGATATCATTGCATACAAAAAAGACGGACAGCTTATCGATACCCAAAGTATCACCGATACCGACAGCGCCCAACCCCTGTACTATGACAACAGCGACGACGCGCTGGAAGTGATCCGCCACTCGTGCGCCCACCTTATGGCCCAGGCGATCAAGCAGCTGTATCCCCACGCGCAGTTTTTTGTGGGCCCGGTGGTTGAAGAGGGGTTTTATTACGATTTCAGAGCCGGCGAAACGATCAGCGACAAAGATCTCAAACAGATCGAAAAGCGCATGAAAAAGCTTTTGAACAAAGCGTACCCCATCGAAAAATACACCATCAGCAAAGAAGAAGCGATCCAGAAATTTGCCGGAGACGATCTGAAGCAGGAAGTGCTCAAAAAGATTCCCGGACCCGAGGTTTCAATCTATAAACAGGGTGAGTTTGAAGATCTCTGCCGCGGCCCGCACGTACCAAGTATCAACTACTGCAAACATTTCAAACTCACCAAAATCGCCGGGGCGTACTTAGGCGGCGATGAGAACAGTGAAATGCTCACGAGGGTGTACGGTATCGCGTTTGCTGACAAAGAAAGCCTTGATGCGCACCTGAAAATGGTCGAAGAAGCCAAAAAAAGAGACCATAGAAAACTTGGCAGTCAGATGCAGCTTTTTATGTTTGACGAAGAAAGCGGCGCGGGATTGCCTTTTTGGATGCCAAAGGGCGCAAGGCTTCGCAGCAAGTTAGAGGATATGCTCTTTAAAGCCCACAGAAAAAAAGGGTACGAACCCGTTCGTGGACCGGAAATACTTGATTCGGCGATGTGGCAAAAAAGCGGGCACTACGCCTGCTACGGCGAAAACATGTATCTGACCACTATCGATGAGCGCGAATACGGCATCAAGCCCATGAACTGTATCGGCCATATCAAGATTTTCAAGCACGGGGTACACAGTTACCGCGATCTGCCTATGAAGTTTTTTGAATACGGCGTGGTCCACCGCCACGAAAAAAGCGGTGTGCTGCACGGATTACTTCGTGTGAGAGAGTTTACCCAGGATGATGCGCATATCTTTTGTACGCCAAGTCAAATCAAAGACAGCGTCATAGAGGTGGTCAAGTTTGTCGATACGGTCATGAAAAAGTTTGATTTTGAATACACCATGGAAGTTTCCACCAAACCCGAAAAAGCAATCGGCGAAGACGCCATCTGGGAAAGTGCCACACGGGGACTGCAGGAAGCCCTGGATGAAAACGGCCTGCCATACGGCATCGATGAGGGCGGCGGCGCGTTTTACGGACCCAAGATCGATATCAAGATCACGGACGCTTTGGGCAGAAAGTGGCAATGTGGTACAATACAGGTAGATTTCAACCTGCCTGAGCGTTTTGCGTTGGAATTTGTGGATGAAGACGGGCAGCATAAACGCCCCGTGATGATCCACAGAGCGATTTTAGGTTCTTTTGAACGATTTATCGCTATACTAACAGAGCATTATGCGGGGGAATTTCCATTTTTCATCGCGCCCACGCAGGTTATATTCGTACCGATCGGCGAAGCACACGCCGCGTACGCACATGATCTGCGCGAGCGTTTGACAGAGATGGGAGTTGACAGTGAAGTCTATGATAGAAACGACAGCTTGAACAAACGAATCCGCAACGCCGAAAAACAGAAGGTTCCGATGGTAGCAATTATCGGTGATCAGGAAGTTGCGGACAAAAGCGTGGCTATCAGAGACAGACGGGCCAAAGAAAAATACGACTTAAACGAAAGTCAATTCTTTGCGCAATTAAAGGAGCAATTAGATGAGGGTAGACTTTGAATAAAAAGAAAAAAGACGAAACAATACTCAACGAAGACATCCGGGCGAAAGAGGTTCGGTGTGTAGGCGACGACGGTCATCAGTACGGCATCATCAGCAGGAATGAAGCCCAGGATATAGCAGATGAAAAAGGCATGGATCTGGTATTGATGTCGGCAAACGCCAATCCTCCTGTTGTGAAAGTGATGGATTACGGCAAGTTTAAATACCACAAAGAAAAAAAACAGAAAGAAGCCAAGAAAAACCAGAAAAAGATTGATATCAAAGAGGTCAAACTCAGCGTCAAGATCGCTGAAAACGATATCAATTTTAAGGTAAAACAAGCCAGACAATTCCTGGAAAAAGGCAAGCACGTCAAATTCCGCGTCTTTTTAAAAGGGCGTGAGATGGGCAACCCCGAAGCGGGCGTGGAAGTGCTTGAGCGTGTGTGGCCCATGGTT
>CAYUAC010000028.1:0-19249 GCA_964442515.1 uncultured Campylobacterales bacterium
AAATAAATCAACTCTTACTGGAAAAAAAGATGAGCAAGAAAACATTTGCAGTAAAATTAATTGATTTGCATCCTACGTTGAAACGAACAGGAAATCCTCCCTCACTGAGCGTAATTTACAAATATCTTGATGGAAGCATAACGATACCGGTAGACCTTGTGCCCTTTATTGCGGAAGTACTGGATGCAAGCGAGCAGCAGCTTTTTGATGAGAATTTGGAGAGTAAGACAAAATATGTGCGCCACATCTTGGAGTCAACCTCAGCAAAAGAGCTTGAAATGCTGCAACGCCTTATCTGCAGTTGGCTGTACGCGCATAGACAAAAAAACAACCTCTCTTACAGCCAGGTCAAGCAACTTTCAAAAGTCATCAAACTGCTCCCCTACGCCCCGGACCCGTTTTTAAAAGCGGTGATTGAAAAGCTTGAAAACATCAAAGAGATCAGCTCATAAATATTGATTTCCTGCACTAAAGGTTAAAAACGCTTATTTGTCTTTCATCTCTTTTTTGGTTTCTTCCATCAAATCCGGCAGACTTTTGGCACACTCTTTAAAATAGATCGAAATCGTCGCCAGCAGTACGATCAAGCTGCCAATAAGCGTCAGCGCGGGACTGCCGCCAAAGTTGCCAGAACCCAGAAATACCAGCAAAACCATCACCAGCGACAGGCTCATCGCCGTGGGAACGAAAAAAGAGATCATAAAGCCTTTTCCTTCAAGACATCTGGCCTGCGGGGGCTTTGGATCCATCTTCAGCGCACTGGTACTGAAAAAAAGACTGGCCGCAAACAGCACCGCCACCAGCACGAAATTGGTCTGTTCAATAAAAAAGATCAGATATAACGCTATCATCATAAAAAACAACCCAAACAGTTTTGCCAGCAGGTAAGCGACAAAACGCTTAGTCAGTATCGCAGAAAAGATATTCACACAACGTCCTTTTTTTGGTGTATTATATACATAACTAGATTAATTTCAGTTTTGCTATAATAGAATCAACCGGGTATAAAAAGGATTCATATCGCATTTTCTCATCTCTTTCATCGGCTTTTTGGCTGGAAAATTCCCAAAATCGGCGGCAGACTCATCGTCTACGGCGACATCCACGGCTGTCTGGAAGAGTTTATTGCGCTGCGAAATACGATCGGGATTAAACCCACCGATACCGAAGTCTGCACCGGCGACGTAATCAACAAAGGCCCTCAGTCCAAAGAAACGCTTGCTTTTTTACACGAACACGGGATTAAATCCGTCCTTGGCAACCATGAAGAAAAGATTCTGTATTATCTCAACCCCGACTTTTTCGACCCGGGTCGCCCCAAACCGCCTGAACTGACCAAACAGGAGAAAGATTTAGCGCTGAGCCTGTCCACGGCGCAAATAGAGCAGATTGAAGCGATGCCGTATTTTCTGGATTACGGAGTATTCAAGATCGTCCACGGAGGTGTAACCGAAGACATGGAGCTTGACAACCTGAATGCCTGCCAGGAGTACAAGATGACCAAAGTCAAACATATCGACACAAAAGACACCACCGCCCTGTGTAACAAAGATCACAAAAACGCCGTCTTCTGGGGTGATATATATGAAGGCCAGGAAGGCTTTATCATCTTTGGGCATAAAAGAAGCGACACAATCATAGAAAGAAAACACTGCCTGGGTCTTGACACCAGCTGCGTATACGGCGGAAGGCTCAGCGCGGCGGTGATTGAAGATATCAATAAAACCCACTACACCATCGTCGATACGCCCTGCCCGTAACCTTTCGGTGATGAAGATTATGCTATAATCGAAAAAAAACAGATTTTGGAGAATATATGCTGAAAATTCTCGCGACGATTGCTTTAGTGCTGCTTTTTAGCGGCTGCAGCGACAAAACGCAGTACGCGCCGGATGAAAAAATTTACCAGGGCGAAGACAGAGACATCCTCTACGGGCTGGAATTGGCCAAAGCCGGATATTATGAAGACGCCGCGACCTATTTTGGCCGGCTGTATGATAAAACACAGCGCGTAGCCTACCTGCGTGAAAAGGTCAAGATGCTCATCTCGGCCAAGCAGTATGAAACTGCCAGAGACCAAGCCCAAAACTACGAAAAAGACGATATCGTTTTAAACCGTTTTATCGTGCTGAGTTATCTTAAGCAAAACAAACTCGATCAGGCGCTGGTCAAGGCAAAACAAAATACCAAAACCTCTAACCGTTACAAGGATTACAAACTCGTAGCCGATATTTATCTTGGCAAAAAGGAGTACGAAAACGCGTTTAACTACCTGCAAAGCGCGTATGCCAAGCAGCAAACCCTGGAAGCTCTGCTTCCCATGGTCAAGATTTTGGTTTCCTATCTTGACAAGCAAAGCGATGCCATCGCGTATCTGCAAACCTATATCAAAACCCACGGTTTCAACGAAGAAGCCCTGCTGCAGCTGCTTTCCATCTACAGCAAGAATGAAAACGTTCAGGGTATGAAAGCTGCGCTGACAAGTCTGTATACCAACACCCGCAAAAAAGAATACGCGCAAAAACTGCTCAGCATCTACGGGTATGAAAAAAACAGTAAAGACGCTATCGAATTTTTGCGAAACAGCGGCTATGACGATACGCTGCTGTTTGATCTGTACAAAGAGCGCGAAATGTACCAAAAGGCGCTTGAACTGGCCAAAGAGCGCTACAAGCAGACTGCTGATCCAAAATGGATCGCCCGTGAAGCGATCTTGCTGTATGAGATGAACTCTTCGCTGGAAAAAATCGTACAAACCTTTCAAAAAGCCCTTGATGAAGGCGTCAAACAGGCGCAATACCTCAACTATTACGGCTACCTGCTCATAGATCATGAAATCGACATTGAAAAAGGGATCAAACTGGTCAAACAGGCGCTGCAAAAAGAACCCGATTCAGTCTTTTACATCGATTCATTGGCGTGGGGTTATTATAAACTGGGCGAGTGTGAAAAAGCCAAAGAGTTTCTGCCCCGCCTGAAAAAAGATGACAGCGAAGAAATAATTGAGCATATTCAAAAGATACAAAGGTGCAAAGAGTGATACTTGATGAAATCATCGCAAAAACCAAAAAAGATTTAGCAAAGCGCAAAGAAGCCATGCCCATGCAGATGCTTGGCAAATCGCTGGCGTATACGCCCTACCAGCCAAAAGATGTCATAACAGCACTACGCTCCACCCCCGACAATCCCTACCGCATCATCGCAGAGGTCAAAAAGGCCAGCCCGTCCAAAGGCGTGATACGGGAAGATTTTGATCAGCTTACCATAGCCAAGGAGTATGAAAAAGGCGGCGCCGACGCGCTTTCGGTACTGACTGAACCCCACTATTTTCAAGGCGATATCGAATACCTCACCCAGCTGCGCCGCTACGTGCCCATGCCGCTTTTGCGCAAGGATTTTATCATCGACAAATACCAAATCCTTGAAGCGCTGGTATATGGAGCTGATTTCATACTGCTGATCGCTGCGGCACTGAGTAAAAAAGAGCTCAAAGAGCTGCTGGAATTTGCCAGACACCTGGGCCTTGAAGTCTTAGTAGAAATCCATAACAAAAAAGAGCTCACCAAAGCGATCTTTGCCGGTGCCGATATCATCGGTATCAACCACAGAGACCTCAAAACCTTTGAGATGGATATGAAGCTGTGCGAAAAACTGATCCCGCTGATACCAAAAGGAAAAATTATCGTCGCAGAAAGCGGCATTTACGACCATGCGCAGGTTAAGCATCTGCATGATGTAGGAGCGGATGCCTTTTTGGTCGGGGAGCACTTTATGCGCCAGGATGATATCAGCGGAGCGCTAAAAAACTTAAAAGGAAGTTAAAAACGCCGATATATCTATAACAAAACACAAGGACGTGTACCATGGATATATCATCAAATTACTCCAACTTCAATCTTTCTTATAAAAAGACACAGGCCCAGACTTACGGCGTGGATGAAAAAACCGGCGCCAAAACGCTGATGAATATCACTTACAAAGAGTTCACCCTCAGCGTAGAACAAAAAAGCAAAAACGATTCATTAGCCCAGCTGGATTTTTTTGACCTCGCCCAGAAGATGGAAAAGCTCAATTCCCATGTCAGCGGGGAGGACTTGCAGGCGATGGGATACACGGGCAAAGCGCTGGATGATCTTAACAAAGACGAAGCGGCCAAACTGGTCGGTGAAGACGGATTCTTCGGCATCGGCCAAACCTCGCAGCGCGTGGCCGATTTTGTCCTCATGGGCGCCGGCGATGACATCGAGCGCTTACGGGCCGGCCGCGAAGGCGTGATCAACGGATTTAACGAAGCCGAAGCCATCTGGGGTGAAAAACTGCCCGAAATCAGCTATAAAACCCTGGATAAAACCCTGCAAATGATTGATGAAAAACTGCGGCAACTTGGAGGCAGCGTATTGGACGCACAAGGGTGAAATTAAGCTATCTAACTAAACATTAAGTTTTGTTATTGTACTGTTTAGTTGATGGACTAAATAATAAAGGTACTGCATGAAGCTTAACGCCGGAGGTCTCAGCCATGTTGTCATTGGCAGAGACCAAGAGATCAAAACAATCAAAACATATATCAAACTCTCCCAGCACACCGTCATCAGCGCGCCTAGACGGTACGGCAAAACCACTCTGGCGAATAAAGTTTTAAACGATTTGAAAGATGACTACCTTATTGTCAAAGTGGATATTTTTGAATGTACTACGATTGAAGAACTTTGTTATCATTATCTTAATGCTATTTACGCATCTGCGGGAATAACGAATTTTTTCTACAAGGCCAAAAACTCTATTTTTTCTCTCCTTGAAAATTTTACTCTTAAAGCCGAAGTAGAAGGAATCAAACTCGGCTATGAAATCACAAAAGAAAAAGATGAATGCACGCTAGTCAAAAAAATTTTTGAATTTGCACAGACTTTTGCAAATTTGCACAATAAGCCAATGATTGTTTTTTTTGATGAGTTTGGGGACATTGAAAAATTCGGTCAGAAGTTCATAAAAAAAATCCGCTCGTATATGCAGACCCATACTGATGTGACATATCTTTTTGCCGGTTCACAAACTTCTGTGATCAATGATATATTTTTAAATCGACAAAACGCTTTTTTCAATTTTGCATCACTGATGCATCTAGATACTTTGAACAAAAGCCAATCACGGCAATTTTTAAAGCAGTTGGATATCGATGGCACAATGCTTACAAAGGACGCATGTAACAGTATTGAATCCTTCAGCGATTTTCATCCCTTTTATCTTGTCAAGTGTGTTATTGAAGGCTATGTTGATGCGGTTTTAAATACGCAAGATATAATAACAAAACACAATATCGAACAAGCCAAAGAAAAAATATTAGCAGATAATAACGCCTATTTTGAATCAACCTGGCAAAAGATCAACCGCAAAAAATACAAAGGTGCTATTTATAAATCTATATGCCATCAAAAAGAGATTGATCTGTCAATTAGCAGTTCGTACAAATCCCAACTGTTAAAAGAGCTTAAGGCCGAGTCTATATTAAACGATCAGGCAAAACCCACCGATCCGTTTTTGTGCCTGTGGCTGGGATCACATATGCTATTTTAACCCCTATCAAACCAACTTTTGGCTATAATCACGAAAAATTTTCGTGCATTGTAGGATAGGTAAATGGCAAAAAATACGTATGATCCCAAACAGGTCGAACAACGGTATTATCAGCTGTGGCAGGACCGCGGCTATTTTGAGATAGAGGGCAATAAAGATATCCAAAAGAAAGGCAAAAACTTTTGTATCATGATGCCCCCGCCAAATGTCACCGGCTTTTTGCATATCGGTCACGCCCTGACCTTTACGCTGCAAGATATCATGGTCCGCTATAAACGAATGGACGGCTACAAAACACTGTGGCAGCCCGGTACCGATCACGCGGGCATCGCGACCCAAAACGTCGTGGAAAAACGCCTGCTGGAACAGGGTATTAAAAAAGAAGAGATCGGCCGTGAAGCGTTTTTGGACAGGGTTTGGGAGTGGAAAGCCCACAGCGGCGGTACCATCGTCAACCAGCTCAAAAGCTTAGGCGTCAGTCCGGCGTGGTCCAGAGAACGCTTTACGATGGATGAGGGGCTGAAAACATCGGTAAAAAAAGCGTTTGTACAGCTGTATGAAAAGGGCCTCATCGTACGGGATAACTACATGGTCAACTGGTGTACCCACGACGGCGCGCTGAGTGATATAGAGGTGGAATACGAAGAGCACGAAGGCCACTTTTACCATATGCGTTATCCGATGGCTGAAGGCAACGAATCGATAGTGGTAGCTACCACCAGACCCGAAACCTACTTTGGCGATACCGCGGTCATGGTCCACCCAGACGATGAGCGCTACGCACACCTGGTCGGCAAAAAAGTCCGCCTGCCGCTGACAAATAAAGAGATTGAAATCATCACCGACGAACACGTAGATATGGAGTTTGGTACCGGGATGGTCAAAGTCACCCCCGCCCATGATCCAAACGATTACGAAGTGGGCAAGCGCCACGGACTGGAATTTGTCACCGTCTTTAACGAAGCGGGCGTGCTTAACCACCACTGCGGCGAATTTGAGGGACTGGAGCGCCTGGGTGCCAGAAGCGTGATCGTAGACAAACTCAAGCAGGAAGGCTATATAGAAAAGATCGAACCCCATACCCACCAGGTAGGACACTGCTACCGGTGTAAAAACGTGGTCGAACCCTATATCTCCAAACAGTGGTTTGTCAAAAAGCAAGCCGCAAGCGAAGCGATTGAGAAGGTCAATAACAAAGAAACCACCTTCTTCCCCGCTCACTGGAAAAACAGTTATGACGCGTGGATGCGCGAACTTCGCGACTGGTGCATCTCCAGACAGCTGTGGTGGGGCCACAGGATCCCGGTGTTTTACTGCAACGACTGCGGCGCCGAGTTTGCCAGCCAGGAAGAAAACCCCAAAGCCTGCCCCAAGTGCGAAAGCAAAAACTTTTTTCAAGACCCCGATGTGCTTGATACCTGGTTTTCCTCCGCTCTTTGGCCCTTTAGCACTCTTGGCTGGGGCAATGAAGACAATGACAAAGTCAATCCCGAGGATATGGAGCAGTTTTATCCAAACTCGCTTTTGATCACCGGTTTTGACATCCTCTTTTTCTGGGTCGCGCGGATGATGATGATGGGCCAGCAGTTTCAAAAACAGCTGCCATTTTCGGATGTGTACCTGCACGCGCTGGTGCGTGATGCCAATGGCCAGAAGATGAGCAAAAGCCTTGGCAATGTGATCGATCCTTTAGACACCATCGATCAGTACAGCGCCGACGCGCTTCGCTTTACGCTGGCGGTACTGGCGGTACAGGGCCGTGATATCAAACTCAGCGAGGAAAAGCTGATTGAAAGCAGAAACTTTACCAACAAGCTCTTTAACGCCGCAAACTTTCTGCGTCTTAACGTCGATCGTTTTAACGATCTGTCTGATATCAACGTCACCACCGATCTTGGCAACTACATGGTGCACCGCTTTAACGTTGCGGCCAAAGAAAGCAGAGCCTTTTTGGATCAGTACCGCTTCAATGACGCGGCCACCGTGCTGTACCGCTTTTTGTGGGGTGAATTCTGCGACTGGGGGATTGAACTGAGCAAAGCCAGCAAGGAAAGCATCGGCGAACTGGGTGCCATTTTCAAAGAATCCATGAAACTGCTGCATCCGTTTATGCCCTTTATCACCGAACACCTGTACCAGGAACTCTCAGGTACCACGCTGGATGAAAGTGAATCTATTATGGTTCAGCCCTATCCGGTTGCCACGGATTCGCGCCCAAGCAAAGAGTTTGATATCGCCATTGAAGCCATCGTCGCCGTGCGCCGCTGTAAAACGCTGGTGGATATGGCCAACCAAAAGATCGGTAAAGCGATATACAAGCTTGAAACCGATGCCGATACGAAAACCATCGCTCCCTTTATCGCCAAGCTTGGCAAGGTCGAAGAGGTGGAGTTTGTGGATCAAAAACCAGACAACGCCGTCAGCGACGTCAGCGACAACCTCGAAGTCTATATCCCCACCGAAAGTATCGATATGGGCCCCATCATCGACCGCCTGACAAAGCAGCGGGAAAAACTGCAAAAAGAAGCGGGCAAGCTGGAGGGGATGCTTGGCAATGACAACTTCGTGCAAAACGCGCCGCAGCAGGTCGTAGAGAAAAACAAAGCCCAGCTGACAGAAACCAAAGAAAAACTGGCCAAGGTCAGCGACGAATTAAACGCGGTAACGTGAGATAACCATGACATATTGCAAACAGCTTGAATGGGACCCGGCATACGCTATCGGCGATGAAGCGATCGATCATGAGCATGAACAGCTTTTTGTATTGGCGCAAAAAGTCAGCAAAGCATATAACAACAGCGCCAAACTTAAAGAAGCGGTCAAGGAATTGACAGCCTATACCAAAGAACATTTTGCCAATGAACAGGTGTATATGCAAAGTATTGATTATCCGGACTACACCCAACACGTCAAGCTGCACAAACAGCTGGTACAAAACCTGCAGGAGTTGATCAAACAGCTGCCAAGTCTCAGTATCGACCAGATTGCGGAAAGAATCGAGGATTTTACCAAAAATTCGCTGCTGAAGCATATCCTCACCGAAGATAAAAAGATTCAGCACCACTGTTGTGATAATCAACAGCTTAAAAAGCTGTTTGCGTTTAAAAAAGCATACAGGATCAATCTGCCCCAAATTGACAGAGAACACCAGCAACTTTTTGTCATCAGCCAGAAACTGCTGACCTATATGCAGTATCCGGGCATGGGCGCCAAGATCAAAGAAAGTGTCAAAGAGTTATATACGTATATGAAAACGCATTTTGAAAATGAAGAGATTTTCATGCAAGAGATCAAATACCCCGACTATGAAAGCCACAAACAAAAACATGACCGGATTCTTTCACAGATGACAGCATTTCTACAAAACCTTGGTACCATGGATAAAAAGACGTTTCAAAGCAAACTGATCACCTATATCGACATCTGGCTGGTCAGCCACATCATCACCGAAGATCAAAAAATCGCATGCTATTTAGAGCGCAAAAAACACAGCGGTATAGGCTAACTCTTTTTAGCCACGAAGGTGACGAAATTGCCCCACTGAAACAGCGTCTGTACGCTTGAAAACCCTGTCTGCTTGAACATAGTGATATTTTCTTCTATGGTATAGGGGATGAGTACGTTTTCAAGCGCTTCTCTTTTTTGCGTGATCTCGGTCTGGCTGTACCCCTGCTTTTTTTTGTAATCGTAATACAGATCGATCACGGTTTTATCATACGCTTTGTCATCAAAGACTACCTTTTCACTGCAGACAAAAACCCCGCCGCCGCGAAGGCTGTCATAAATCTTTGCGACCAGTTCGCCCCGCTGCATGGGTCGGATAAATTGCAGCAGGTAGTTGCTGATGATACAGTCGTTGCTGCCAAAATCAGCCCCAAACACGTCTTGCACGCTTAACTCCATCGCCGCTTCATACGCCCCGGCTTTAGCCCTTGCTTTTTCAATCATCGCTTCTGAATCATCGATGCCGCAGAGATTAAGATTTTGAGCGCAGCGTGAATGCAGGGCCAGCAGCATATTAGCCGTAGAACATCCAAGATCAAGTACGGCCGCATCCTGGGGCAGCGTTTTGGCCAGATACTCACAGATCAGATACATATTCTGTCGGTAAAAGGGGATTGATCGGTCCAGCATATCATCAAAAACGGCCGCGACTTTTTGGTCAAACTCAAACTGTTTTTCAACGGGTGTGTCAAAAACCTTATCTTTTGGCATGTTCCCTCCTTGCAACCGCGATATCTTTTTCAATCTGTACTTTCAGATCCCGCAGACGCTCAAAGCGCAGATTCTGCCGCAGATAGCTGTAAAAGCGTACGCAGAGGTAACTGCCTGTAGCAACAATCTTTTGATCCAGCAGGTGCGTTTCCAGGGCAAAGCGGCCGTCGGTACTTTTCCTGTGGCCGACAAAGCTGACCGAATCATACCATCTGCCCTCTATCTGTGTTTTGGTGCAGTACACCCCCTCTTTTGGCAGGCAAAAGTTTGTTTGGAGGTTGACCGTGGCGACCAGTTCTTTTGCCCCTATCCCCTGTCCGCTGACACGGCGTCCTTCGATGACATAACTTCGTCCAAGCATGGCGTTTGCGCGGCCAAGGTCTTTGGTTAAAAGCTTTTTGATCGTTTTGGAGTGTACCGGCGTACCCTCCAGACGAAACTGGGGAACTTCAAGCACGTCAAAATATTTTTCCAGCAGCTTCTTATCGCCGCTTTGGCGATGCCCGAAAACAAAATCATACCCGATAACAATACGTTTAAGATGGGGAAAATCCCTTTGCAGCAGTGCTGTAAACTCCCGGGCACTGAGTGTTTTGATCTTATCAAGGTCATAAAAAAACATGGGGTAACTGCAGTAATATTTTCGAAAATAGCCGGGGGTCAGACACGCCCTGCCGTGTTCAATAACCGCTACGGCCCCGTTTTCGCCCAGTTTTTCCAGCAGCCTGCGATGGCCCAGATGCAATCCGTCAAAATTACCGATAGCGATGGTGTCAATATTTTTCAAATCGGTAAAAGTACTCGACATTTCCCTCTTTTCCTTTAAGTGTGGATTGTTTTTTTTCTTTGATAGCCGCTTTGCTTCGCACGCTTGCCTCAAAAGTCTCGATCGCTTCCTGTACGGCTTTTTCATCCCGCAGCACGCCCCTGGAATCCCTTTTGCACGTACGACCGACTTCAAACTGGGGTTTAAACAGGACAATCATATCTTTTTTGGCAAAATGCACGATCGAATCAAAGACGCTTTGGGTTGAGATGAAAGAGAGGTCGCAGGTAACCAGATCAAATTTCTGCCCGCTCTGAAAATCCCTGATATCTTTAGGGGAAAGATCGACCACTTTGCTGTTTTTCCGCAAGCTTTTATCAAGCTGATCCCTGCCTACATCCACGGCAGTGACTTTTTCAGCGCCCATTTCAAGTAAAACCTGCACAAACCCGCCGGTACTGGCGCCGATATCAAGACAGTGCATACCCCCGCAATCATACCCGATACTTTGCAAAAACCCCTCCAGCTTTCTGGCCGCACGGCTGACATACACCCGCTGCAAAAGCGTAACAGCAGGGTTTTGTACCTTGTGTGAAGGCTTTGTTTCAATACGTTGGTCTACCTGTACATACCCCTGCCTGATCAACTCCCTGGCTTTGTTTCTGCTGTTGACATACCCGTTTTGGGTCAAAAAACGATCAAGTCGCATCGATGAGTGTGTCAAACCCGTCTTCATCCAGTACGGGCACGCCCAGTTTTTTGGCTTTTTCAAGCTTACTGCCCGCATCCTTGCCGCACAGCAGATAGTTTGTATTGGCACTCACACTTGCGGTAACCTTGCCGCCGTGGTTTTCAATGATCTGCTTGTAACTGTTTCGTGGTTTGTTCAGTTTGCCCGTGATCACAAAGGTTTTGCCGGAAATTGGCGAATCGATCTTTTTCTGCCTGGTCACGGTTGGCTTCACAATCTCCAAAAGCTTTGCAACTTTGGCTTCATTGACCCGCATAAACTCATAAAAAGATTCCGCCATCTCCGTGCCGAAACCTTCCAAATCCTGAATATCTCCGGCTTTGGCAAACTCCAGTCCGTGGGCTTGACATATTTTTTTGCTGGCGACTTCGCCGATATGTTCGATACCAAGGGAGTTCAAAAGACGCCAGCACTCGCTGCCCCTGCTGGCATCAATCGCTTTTAAAAGGTTGTCGGCTTTTTTTTCTTTAAACCCTTCCAGCCCAAGCAGTGTTTGCTTATCCAGTGCGTAGATATCAAGAATATCGTGCACGAGGTTGTTTTCATACAGCTGCTTAACGATGCGCTCGCCAAGGCCGTCGATATTCATACACCCCTTGCTGGCAAAATAGCTGATAGAATTGACCACGCGCGCCGGACAGGAGAGGTTTTGGCATTTGATCAGCGCCCCTTCGTCAAACAGTTCGCTGCCGCACCTTGGACACTGCGTGGGACGGGGTATGTTTTTTTCTCCGCCGCTTCGCTTGGCGGTGAGAACTTTGATGATCTTTGGAATCACGTCTCCGCTGCGGATAATGATTACCTCATCGCCGATACGGATATCTTTGCGCTCGATCTCGTCAAAATTGTGCAGGGTCGCTTTCTCAACCGTCACCCCCTCAATCTCTACCGGTTCCAACACCGCCACGGGCGTGATGACACCGCTTCTACCAACCTGGAGGACAATATCTTTCAGCCGGGTGCTTTTTTCTACCGCCGGGAACTTGTACGCTACCATCCAGCGCGGATTTTTGACCGTGTGGCCAAGATCAGCGGCCAGTTTCACGTCATCGACCTTGATCACCATTCCATCAAGCATTACAGGCAGGGAGGCACGCTCTTTACTCATCTGCTCATACGCCTGCCCGATCTTACCGGCGGTGATTTTGTCTCTGAAAGGAGGCTTTTTAAACCCAAGAGTGTAGATATAACTCATCTTTTCAAACAGCGAAGTATGCGGCAGACTGTTTTGCCCCACGCCCCATGGGTAAAATACCAATCCTCTTTTCGCCGTTACCGCACTGTCAAGCTGGCGCAGACTGCCCGCTGCCGCGTTTCTGGCATTGGCAAACAGACTTTGTCCCTTTTGGAGGCGGTGCCGGTTGATCGCTTCAAACTGGGCGTAGGGGATCACTACTTCCCCGCGTATCTCAATGGAATCTTTATAATCGATACTCAGCGGAACGGAAGCGATCGTTTTTGCGTTTTGTGTGACATCCTCGCCGGTAACGCCGTCTCCTCTGGTAACAGCCTGCATGAGCCTGCCCTCTTCGTAAATAAGATTCAAACTGGCCCCGTCAAACTTGGGTTCGATATAAAAGGTCTGCTTTGCAAGCGAATTACGCGCAATCCACTCATCCAGCTCCTTTTTGTCAAACACATCCTCCATACTCCACATGCGGGTTTTGTGGTTGGCTTTTTCAAACTTCTCAAGCACCATTCCGCCCACGCGCTGCGTGGGAGAATCGGGGTCGATCTGGCCGGGATGGTCGTGTTCATAGGTTTGGATCTGCTTGTAGAGTTTGTCATACTCAGCGTCGGTAACGATGGGGTCGTCAAGAACGTAATAATGGTACGCGTATTTTTTAAGAAGGTCTACTTGCTTTTTATAATCCATACATCGCCTTGAGGGGGTATAACTTTTTTGTAATTATACCAAAAGGCGAAGCATAAAAAGAGATTTAAAAATCTCTTTTTAAAAGGGTTTCAATCTGCAAGATTGTAACCAGACGGTTTTCTTTTTTCCCCACGCCGTAGATGAGATTGTCTTTGGACGCGCTGTCGGGGGCGGGTTCGATATTACTTTCTTTGATGCGGATTGCTTCGCTGAGCTCTTCGATAACAAAGCCCACCTGTTCATCGTTTTTATTTTTAAGCACGATCACGCGCGTTTCATCGTTGAACTTGGTAGGAGGCATCCCGAATTTCATCTTCAAATCTACGATGGGAAGGACACTGCCGCGCATATTAAAAACTCCCAGCACATAATCGGGCGTCTTCGGCACTCTGGTATAATCAATAGGCTTTATTATCTCCTTGATCGAAAGAATCGGTACGGCAAACTCCTCTTCCCCGACGATAAAGCCTACCAGCTGTACAATCTCTTCGTTATCGGTAACTTCAGGTCCGTCAATCTGTTTTTTCTGTTTTTTTAACACCTGCTCCATTTTATCATTCATGACCTGCTCCTACTTTAAGTTGATATTTCGTTTGACGACATTGGCCAGGTAATCCTGCGAATACGGCTTGGTGATATACTCTGTCATCCCCACTTCCACGCCTCTCATACGGTCAGACTTGCTCGTTCGCGACGTAACGGCAATAAGCGGAAGGTTTTTATAACGGTTGAATTTTCTGATCTCTCCGGCCAGGGTATATCCGTCCATCTTGGGCATCTCGATATCAATCAGCACCGCGTCGTAATCGGCGTCGGTGTCTTTCATCTTCGCCAGCGCCTCTTCCCCGTTGACCGCTTCTTCATGAGAAACGCCCAGAGGTTCTAACGATTTTTTCATAATGGTACGGTCCGTTTTACTGTCATCAACGATCAGGATCGTATAATCCTCGGGCGCGTTTCGCTCTTTTGAAGCACCCCCCGTACTTTCCATCGCATCTTTTGCTTTGGCCGAAGCTTCTTTACTCATATCCATCAGTGCGCCTACGTCACAGATCAGCGTTACGCCGCCGTCACCGCGGATGGTGGCACCCGCGATACCTTCGATCCCTTTGATGTATTCGCCAAGAGATTTGATAACGATCTCTTCCTGACCGACCAGTTCATCCACGATAAGACCCAGTTTTTTCTCAGCCAGTCCGATGATAACCACATACGCGTGTTCACCGGTATCATAGGTGCGTTCCACATCGTAAATATCGGCAATATGTACCAGCGGCAGCACTTCGTTTCGCAGGCGAAGGACTGTTTTGCCCTCGACATACTCCACTTCCTGCGTCGTGATGCGTACCGTTTCCAGAACGGAAGAAAGCGGAATGGCAAAAAGTTCCTCCTGCACGTTAACCAGCAGCGACTGGATAATGGCAAGTGTCAACGGAATCTTGAGCTTGATAACGGTACCCTTGCCCTTTTCACTGTCGATATCGATGATACCGTTGAGTTTTTCGATATTGGTTTTGACAACATCCATCCCAACCCCGCGGCCGGAAACGTTGGTAACCGCATCGGCGGTAGAAAGGCCGGGCCTAAAGATCAGCGCAAACGCTTCTTTTTCGCTGAGACGGTCAGCCTCTTTTTCATTGATCACGCCTTTTTCAAGCGATTTGTTGATCAAAACGTCGGGATCCAGACCTTTGCCGTCATCACCGATTTCGATAATGATATTATTACCCTCGTTATATGCTTTCAGATTAACCGTACCCTTTTCGGATTTTCCGGCTTTGACCCGTTCTGCGGGCGTTTCGATACCGTGGTCGCAGGAGTTTCGGATAATGTGCACCAGCGGATCACCGATCTCTTCGACGATGGATTTATCCAGTTCGGTTTCTTCCCCGCTGATGACCAGTTCGATATCTTTTTTCAGCTCACGTGAAAGGTCCCTGACCATTCTTGGGAATTTGTTAAAAACCTTGCCTACAGGCAGCATCCGCGTTTTCATCACCGCAATCTGCAGATCGCTGGTAACTACCGAAACGCCCGAGACGACGTTGCTAAGCTCTTCTAAAAACTGTTCACCCTCGTAACGCTCTTCCACATCGCTATAAATCTTGGAAAGTCTGTTTTTGCCAAGGACCAGTTCCCCGATCAAATTCATCAGGTGATCCAAGCGGCTCACGTCAACCCGGATTGTTTGTTCCACCGTTGTCGCCTTTTTCTTGGGAGCGGCTTTGCCCTCAGCAGCCTCACCGCTTTTTGGCGCGGGCTTTTTGGGTGCGGGTTTTTGCTCTTTTTTGGGCTCTGGTTTTTCCTCCTGCTTAGGCTCTTCTTTACTTTCGCCGCCCTGCTGTTTCTTTTTCTCTTCACGGCGTTTCTTATCCTCTTCCTGCCGGACCTTCAGCAGGCGTTCGATCTCGGCTTCGACCTCATCGTCATCCATCTCTTCGGGATTGATATCGGCTGCTTCCTGCTCTATTTTTTTAGCCGCGGGATCAAGGTTCTGTTCGTCGCCGTCTTTTTCTTCCCCCTCTTTGGGAGCGCTTTTTTTGCTTTTGGCGTCTTCGTCGCTTCTGTCGGGTTTCTGTCCGGTTTCAGCCGCTTCGTCCACGCCCTCTTCTATATCTTTGCCTTTTAAAACGTTATCCAGCTTGGTAACGGTCTCAGCAATCTGAATGTCCCCCTGGTCCGTACCCGTTTCCTTGATCTGATCAAGCAGCGCTTTCATCAGGTCGATGGATTCAAACACTACGTCCATGATATCGGCGTCAATAACCAACTCGCCGTGACGGGCTTTGTTGAGCACGTCTTCCATATGGTGGGTCAGTTCCGTGAGCACGTCAAGATTCAAAAACGACCCGGACCCCTTGATCGTATGGGCAACGCGAAAGATCTGATTGAGCAGGTCTTTATCTTCGGGATTGGTTTCAAGATTGACCAGATCCTCATCCAGCTGTTCAGTCAGTTCGGAAGCTTCAACCAAAAAGTCTTCTAAAATTTCTTGCATATCATCCATATCACATCCTTACCTAATCATTTACGTGTGCTTTAACGATTCGCGCCACTTCTTCATAAAACTTGCCGGCTTCAAATTTCACCAGATAACCTTCGCCGCCGGCGTCTTCACCCCGCTTGTCACTGAAACTGTCGCTGATTGAGGAGTTAAAGACAACGGGAATATTTCGAAAGCGCTCATCGTCTTTGACGTTGGCTGCAAAGTGAAAGCCGTCCATCTGCGGCATTTCCACATCCGAGACGATAATCTTGAGGTTTTTACCGATGGCGTCCCCATAAGATTTGTACATCTCTTCCAGTTTTTCCAACCCTTCAACGCCGTCATTGGCTTCAACGACGCTAAAGCCCATCTTTTCCAGCGCTTTTCGCACATATTTTCTGGCCACCGGACTGTCATCAAGCGCCAGCGCGAAACCGCTGAACTTTTCCACTTCGACGTTTTCATCCACTTCCTGATGGTAAAGACCAAGTTCGGCCACGACGCTTTCAAGGTCCAAAATCAACAGCACGTCATCATTTTCAATCTTGGTCACACCCGTAATCTTGCTTTTGTCAAACGCGCCGTCTCCGCTGCTGAAACTGGCCGGTTCGATATCTTCCCAGTTGATGCGGCGGATTCTTTTAGCCTCATGGACGACAAAGCTGACGTAGATATTGTTAAACTCCGCGATAATAATACGTTTGTTTTTATCTTTTTCGGGAGGGACTTCCACCCCCATCCATTTTGCCAGATCGATCACGGGGATCACTACGCCGCGCAGATCGAAGATTCCTTCGATAAAGTCAGGAACCCCCGGCAGTTCGGTCAGTTTGGGCATTTTAATAATCTCTTTGACTTTAGAGACGTTTACGCCGTATATGCCTTCATATATTTTGTCGCCGACTTTTTTGTAAATGCGAAAGTCAACCAGTTCCATCTCATTGGAACCGACTCTGAGAGCTTTTTCATCTATGGCCATTATTGCTCCTTAACTCCTGCTCATAAAATAACTGCTTTGTATTTGATTTTACTATAATAAAACTTTGATTACAGACAAAAGCAGGGAGGTTCAAATAGATTAGTCCCGACTGCCCGGTTTCAATCTGTTTATTTTGGTGAAAATGTCCTTCAATAATGATATCGGTCTCATTTTGTGCATACTGCGCTAAACGATTATCGGTTATTGTCTCAAAATTGTTAATACGCGTACAAAGCTTTTTTGCGTAATTATATGCGTTGATACGATCAGTCATCCACCCCTTTACATTTACGGCGTTTAAAATCTTCAGTACCGTTTTATTGGTGATTGTTTTGATATAACGTTCATACCCTTTTGGCGTGTAGATATCGCCGTGGGCCAGCAGTACCGTTTTCTCACCCAGTTTTGCCCTTACCGGATGGGTTTTTCGCTCATAAACGGTGATATTTGGAAAAAGTTTGTTCAGATTGAAATCATGGTTGCCCTCAAAGTAGTACTGCCGCATTGGCAGTGCATTGATACGATCTATCATCTTTTTATTCTGTTCTATGGTGGGTTTAATTCCGCCCACGAGTAGATCAAAGATATCACCCATCCAAAAGATGCGCTTTGGCGTCAACTCCCCTGCTTCCAACGCGTCCAAAAACCGCTCAAGCTGAGGGCGGACGGGGCTGTAATGCGCATCGGCGATGAAGATATCGCCCGGTTCTATCTCTATCACGGGGTATGGGCAAACTCAGGCAGCCCCGCGTACTCATCCAGCCCGCAGATCAGGTTGGCACACGCCATCGCCTGTGAACTGGCGCCACGGAGCAGATTGTCGATAGCGGCGTTAATAAATACCAGTGACCCCTTTTGATCGATATAAATATCGCAAAAATGGGTTCCCACGACGTTTTTCAGCTCCACCGGATCTTTTCTGATACGAACGAAACGGTCATTTTTATACACTTCTTTGAGGTGCGCCACTGCGTCGATATCTTTGTCCACCGTAAAGTAGCTGTTTGAAAGCATCCCTCTGGTGATGGGAATAATCTGGGGGACAAACTGTACATTATCCATAGCCGTATCCAGTTTTTCCGCGATTTCTACGTTGTGGCGGTGGTTGAGCGGATTGTAGGCAAAACTGTTTTCATTGTCTTTGCAAAAGTGGGTTTTTTCGCTGCACTTTTTGCCCGCGCCGCTGACGCCGCTTTTGGCATCAATGATAAGCGGATAGGAATAATTAATCATCTCTTTAAAGGGCAGCAATCCCAAAAGCGCGGCGGTGGGGTAGCAGCCCGGAACGGCCACGTTTTGCGCGGTTTTGAGGGCTTGTTTTTGATCTTCGACCATGCCGTAGGCAAAGTTTTGCATATTGTGCGCGTCGCCGTGTTTGGTATAAAAGGCTTCGTAGTTTTCCAGCTTGAGGCGGTAATCGGCCGAGAGATCGACTACTTTGCAGCTTAGATCCTTTGCAAAGCCAAACGCGGTTTTATGCGGCAGGGCCAAAAAGATGAGATCGCATCCGTTTGCGTCTTTGGCACTTGCCTTTTTGACCTCCAGATCAATGATACCTTCAAGGCTGGGATGCAAACTCCCGATATCGGTACCGCCCTCACTCGTTGCCGCGTAAGCCAGCTCAAAATGTGGATGCCTGTGGATCATTTTGATCAGTTCAAGTCCGGTGTATCCGCTGGCACCCACGATGCCCGCTTTAATCTTATCTGCCTGTACTGCCAAAGCCGCCCTCTCCTCTTTGTGTTTCATCAAGTGTTTCAACCTCTTCAAAAGCTGCCTGAACGACCTCTTTTAACACACCCTGGGCTATCCGCTCGCCTTTTTTGACCGCAAAATCCTCATCGCCGTGGTTGATCAACAGCACTTTGATCTCACCTCTGTAATCGCTGTCGACGGTTCCCGGAGAATTCAGTGCGGTAATACCGTGCTTGTAAGCCAGGCCGCTTCTGGGTCTGATCTGGAGCTCATAGCCTTTATCCATCGCCATAGCCAGTCCCGTGCCGATAAGCGCCCGCTGACCGGGTGTCAGGGTCATCTCCTCATTGGCGTGCAGGTCAAAGCCCGCGGCTTCAGCGCTTTGGTAGGCGGGGATCGAAGCGCTT
>CAYUAC010000029.1:0-18592 GCA_964442515.1 uncultured Campylobacterales bacterium
GTAGGCCAAAAAGTATACAGTCAGGTATTTAAAGAAAAATGCGGTTTTACCGGTACGAAATTTGCCGCTGAACACAGCCAGGATGAGTGGCAGGAAATTTACGACGCGGGTGAGTTCGGCGACGAAATGTCCAGAATGTGCCCCGATGTTGACGCGGTTCCCGAAAAGTTCCAAAAACACCTTTTTGATTTTGCGTACAAATACGCAAACGACAGCGGCAACGTTCCTTCTTGCTAATCACACGTTAGCACCGGCGGGCTTTTGCCCGCCCTTTTATATATGAAAACCTTTTTTTTCCTTCTTTTTCCCCTTTTTTTATCCGCACACTCATTTTCACTGGCAAGTTATAATGTGTATAATCTTTTTGACGCCACGCACCAGGGCAGTGAATACGGCGACTTTGGAGCGGCAAAGTGGAGCCAGAAAGATTATGACCGCAAGCTTGAAAGAATAACACGGGTTTTACAAGATCTGGATGCCGATATCATCACGCTGCAGGAGATTGAAAACGAAACCGTCTTACTGGCGCTTAAAAAGCGTCTTGGCTACCCCTACCACGCCGTTTTGCCAAAAGAGGGCGCGGCTGTGACGCTGGGTACCCTCAGCCGCTACGAAATCACGCAGACAAAGCACGTGGAGGTCAAGGGACAAAAACGCGGTATCTTAAAAACCGTCCACAACGTTGAAGCACACCCGGTAACAGTGTACAACAACCACTGGCGCTCGCTCAACGGACCCGAATCCCACCGCAGAGCGTACGCGACAGCGCTGATGCGCGATATCGACCCAGACGGTGAGTATATCATCAGCGGGGATTTCAATTCCAATTACGACCGCTATTTATACCTGCGCCAAAACGCGGCAATCAACGAAACGCTGCAGACAATGAGCAAAGAAGCGCTGCACAACACAACCGGTCTTGGCCCAAAGCAGCATTACACCCTCTGGCTGCAACTGCCCTGCGACAAACGCCTTAGCTACCGCTACAAAGGCCGAGACAATACCCTAGATAGCATTATCCTGCCACGTACTCTTTTTGACAGAAAAGGCATTGATTATGTCAAGAACAGTTTCGGTGTCTTTGAGCCAAACTACCTGTATCAAAACGGCCGCATCAACAGAGCCTACAGCGACCACCTCCCCCTGCTTGCGCGCTTTGGCACCGGGGGGTTTACGCAAAGCCCGCAAACGCAAAACAAAACAGATATCGCCGGTCTGCATGAAAAGAATTCCCTGCAACAGCCGCTGCTGGTGCAAAAAGCGCGTGTTATTTTCAAAGACAGCTACGGCGTTACGCTGAAGCGAAAAAACGATAGAGCGATCTATCTCTATGATCCAGGTATCGATCTGAAACTTGGAGGCGTTTACGATCTGCTGGTGTGCGAACTTGGCAGTTACCACGGGCTCAGACAGGCAAGAAAGGTGCAGGTTGAAAAATATTACGGTACCAAAGATTACGGGCACCTGCTGCTGCGGCCGCAAAACAGCGATCTGAGCAAAGAGCGTTTCGGCGGGGAAGTGGTCGCTTCCATCAGCGGCACTTACAAAAACGGCGGACTCCATTACGGACCTCATTCGATCGATCTGTATTTTCAGGATAAAAGCAAACAGGTCCCCGGTGGCAGTAAAATTACGATCGAAAATGCTAAAATCGCAAAATACAAAGGCGCTTTGCAGCTGGTTGTTTCCAAACAAAGCAGGGTTGAGTAATGTTTATGGCCCTGATTATTATCATCGGCCTGGTGATATTTGTTTTTGAGCAAAAAAATAAAAAAAGTTACCAACAGGTGTTTGATGATTTCATCGTGCAGATGCAAAGCTCAAGCCAACCCAAAGAGGAAAAAATCGCCGGGATCAAAGCGATGCTGAGCAACAACGGGTACCGTATCAAAGAAGACCGCAACTGCCTGAGAGGCGAAAAAAAGATTTTTTCGCTTGGCCTGCTGTTGGCTACGCTTGGGTTGTATTACCTCTACTTTCTGCTGCTGCAGCGGCCTCACCGTATTATCATTGACAAAGCCGGGCTTTAATCCTTGCAGTAGTCAAAGCCCAAATCTTTTGGCACCTGCAGCGAAGCAAGTTCTTTTGTCACTACGTAATCGCCGCAAACCTCCAACGAGTCGCTTTTGTAGGCAAACTTTGTTTTGTCGTTGCTTTTAATCGCCAGCGAGAGGATAAAGCTTAAATACTGCAGCACTTCATATGCGGGCAGCAGCCCGGTTTCTGCGCCTTCTGGTTTGTGGGGCAGCTTGTTTTTGCTGTAGCGTACCAGCGTGGCGATCGTATAAATTTCATGATGGGCAAATCCGTAATTAAGCTCTTCTACCACCATCATCTGCCCGATCTTGTTGTATTTGTAAATATTGATATAGCGCCCAACCATCGACAGTTTTGCCGCGACGGTAAGAATCGCTTCGTTCTTTCTGCCGGGATCAAAACGTTCATGCAGCAATGCGTACAGCCGCGCGCTGCGGCGCGTGACGGCTCTGTATTCTCCGTCCCTGTAGTATTTGCTGATCATGTTTTTCACGCTTGGATTGAAATTTGGCGGAAAGCGGTGGCCGTTTCTGCGAAGCAGGTCGGTCAAAAACAGTCCTTCGCGCACCCCTACCCCGCTTGTAAGGACGCTTTGCGCCCGTAAATGCTCCAGCACTTCCAAAAAGATCGCGCTTCCGGGACCGATCGTATCCAGACGGTCGCTTTTGATTTTGAATTTTTTAAGCTTTCGGGGCCCCATATCAAGCAGTTTTTCGATGTAGCTTTTATACATATCTACGTCATAGGCAAAGCCGTGCAGCTTGTCAAGCGGATAATCGCCTGTTTTCATAATCGACTTTGAGATCGCCCGTGCCGTTCCGCCGATAGCGATGACGGTATCGGTACGCAGAGCAAGACCTTCCAGCATCTGCCTGATGTAGTTTCGACCTTCCTCGCTTCTGCCCGCGTCAAAAAAAAGCTCTTTTAAACGCACCGTACCGATATCCAGAGACATGCTCTGCACTACCCGGGTACCTTCGATCACGGCCAGTTCCGTCGAGCCGCCGCCGATATCGACGGTGACGGCGCGTTTTTGCTTTGGCAGCAGGTTCATCGCCGCCACGCCGCCGAGATACGCTTCTTTTTGGCCGTCAATGATCTTTATTTTCAAACCAAGCCGGCGGTACGCTTCATTGACAAAGGCTTTGCCGTTTGGCGCGTCCCGAAGCGCCGAGGTAGCGACACAGAGGATTTTTCTGGTTTTGTGCGCGCGTGCCACATCCAAAAAATCGCTCAGGGCTTCAACAGCGCGCTGCATGGGTTCAGGCTGCAGTCTGCCGCCGGCTTCGTACGCGCCCTGGCTGATACGTACTTTTGATTTAACCTCTTGCAAAAGGGTAAAACCGTAACGGCTGGTTTTTTCAAATACGACCATTCGACATGAGTTGGACCCGATGTCGATGACTGCCGTGACTTTTGCCATCTACTCTTCCGTCAGCTTTTCATATTTAAACTTCAGCTCCGCTGTGGTTTCGGTATTGTCGGGGTCGATGCCGATACAGTCTACGGGACAGACGGCAATACAGGAGGGTTCGTCATAAAAGCCGTAGCACTCCGTGCAGCTGTCGGGATCGATAAAGTAGATCGGATCACCCTCTTCTATGGCTCCCGTAGGGCATTCATCCAGACATGCGTCGCATGCGATACAATCATCGTTAATATATAGTGCCATTGTTATCCTATCACAGTAAAATTTCGTATGAGGATTTTTATCGAATCTAGGCTTTAACTAAGCTTAACACTTGGATGTTTTTCAATGACGATGATCGCTTTTGCCCCCTGATCACTGTTGTTGGTAATGTCAATATGCGCCCCGATCGCATCGGCCGCGCTTTTTGCCAGATAGAGGCCAAGACCGATCCCTTCTGATGCGTTGGTGCGTTTAAAAGGGGCAAAGATATCCAAATCCTTATCGATACCTTTGCCATCATCAATGATCTCTACACGGACCTGCTTTGCATTGTTGTAAACATTGACATGTACCCTGCTTTTGGCAAACTTGATCGCATTTTGCATCAAGTTTTGAAAAACCTGGTTTAAAAGTGTGGGCTGCAGCTGCATCATGACCGTTTCACGCGGGACGTCGGCACTGATGGTTTTGTCATTGGTAATGACGGCAAAATCATCTATTTTCTTGCGCAAAAACGCCATCAGGTCCATATCCGCAGCCGCTTCAAACTGCGCGGATTCCTGCCTGCCAAACTCCAGCACCGTAGAAATCATCCTGTTGACCTCATCAACGATTTCATTGTTTTCTTTCAGCGTCTGTTTGTATTTTTCTACGTCTCTGTCCTTGATCAAAACCACCTGATTTTTTGTTTTCAGCACGGCAAGCGGGGTTTTGAGCTCATGGGAAACGCCGGTGAAAAGCTCTTTTTGGTACTTGATATAGTTTTGGATTCTGTTGACCAGCTTATTGATCGAATTGCCAAGCGAACGAAACTCCAGCGGCAGCGATTTGATATCGATCGCTTTCATATAATTTTCATTCATATCCGAAAGCTTCTCTGAAAGTGTAAAAATGGGTTGTAAAAAGGTTCTGGTTAAAAAGGATACATAAAACAAAATCGCGATTGTCGTAAATGAAACCAGTATCCAGATCGCGTTTAATATATCGTTTTCGAGGCTTTTGGTGGTTGTAACATCCATTATCAGCGTCATAAAACGATCTTTATAGGGGTAGGTTTTTTTCAAATACTGCCGGTCGTTCTTGCTGAAAAAGATCGCTTCGTTGCAAACTTCGTTAAAATCCACCTCAACGCCAAACACCGCGGCATGGGAGAAAATATCATTATCACCGTGGGCTTTGATATTGGAAGCGATCGTATCAAGACGGACGGTAAGATTTTGGGATATACGGCTGTTTGCATGAATATATAAAAGCGCAAACGACAGCACCAGCAAAAGAGCGATGACTGCCGTTAAACGAAAGAGAAATTTGGTTTTTAAGCTTTCTTTCTGGGAAAGCAAAATCTGTAGCCTCTGCGTCTGACTGTTTCAATGGTAGCGATACCAAGGGGTTTATCCATCTTCTGTCTGATCTGGTTGATCGCTACTTCGATCACATTGGGCGTTACCAGTTCGGGCTCTTCCCAGATAGCATCAAGCAGCTGTTCTTTGGATACGATCTGGTCTCTGTGCTTGGCCAGATGCGTTAAAACTTCAAAAGGTTTGCCCTTGAGTTCGACGTCTTTACCTTTATACGTAATCTTTTCCTCTTCGGGGTTGATCACCAGGTCGCCTATCTCAATGATATTGCTGCCTCCAAGACGCAGTCTGGCTTCAAGACGGGCGATGAGAACTTCAAAATCAAAGGGTTTGCGGATATAATCATCGGCTCCGGCCTGCAGTGCCTGTATTTCGCTTTCTTTGTCATCTTTTGCCGATATAACGACAATCGCCGTTTTTGGCGCGTTTTGACGGACTTTGGGGATGATATCGATGCCGTTGCCGTCAGGCAGCATCCAATCCATCAGCACCAGGTCGTAATTTCGCACATCAAGAAAGTACTCCCCGTCGCTTAAACTCTCGGCTACGTCACTTTGGTAACCAAACTCTTTTAAACCTTCAACTAAAGTACGATTAAGCGTAATCTCATCTTCGATTAAAAGTATTCTCATAAAACACCTCTGCAATAAATTTCGGTACCTCGGCTAAAACCGCCGCCGGCGGAGCTAGCTGAGATACCGCGCAAAATAATAGAAACATTATATCATAATTTCAGGAAAAATTAAACTTTTTTGTCGCCCCGGGAAGACAGTTTGGCAAAATGTCGGGTTTGTAAATACTGACTGCGATGCTTTCAATCATGTCAAATCGTGCTTTAAGCGCGTCTGCGACACCCTCAAGTGCTTCTTCTACCGTTTTATAACTGTTGTCATCCATATCCCGCCGTATCACCTCCGCGGCCTGAGCATAATCGACAAAGCCGCGGGTGTGGCCTATATCACAAAAGATGCGTACCTTTTGTTTGCGGGTTCGTTCAGATTCCAAAATCCCTATAATGGTTTCAAACTCAAAGCGGTGCAGATGGATTGTCATAAATGCTGTAAAATCTCCTGCGTGATCGTTTCCAAACTCTTCTCATCAGCATCGATCCTGATATCTGCCATCTTTTCATACAGCGGGTAGCGGCTGTGGTACAGACGCTGGATATCTTCGCCCGCCAGGGGTCTGGCACTTGCCTGTGACCCCTCCAGGCGCTTTTTGACCGCTTCAAGGCTGAGGTCTATAAAAACAACCCTGCCAAGAGGGGCCAGATCGTCGGTACTGGTGACAAATCCGCCGCCGGTAGCTACGACCGAGTTGATCAGGGATCCTTTCATCCACGTAAAGGTCAGTTTTTCCAAATCCCTGAAATATCCCTCCCCGTGTTTGGCAAAGATTTTAACAATCTCGCTGCCCTCGTAACTTTCAATCAACGCGTCCGTGTCGATAAAATAAAATCCCAGCTTCCTTGAAAGCGATCGCGCGATCGTACTTTTACCACACCCCATAAACCCGATAAGGACGATATTATTTAAGTTCAAGCTTCACTCCCTTGTCAATCGTTGTCAATGCATACTCATACACCGCATCCATCTGCAACACGATTCTGTAATACCCTCTGTGCTCGCCGACGACGGCTTTTTCAAAGGGTTTTTCCATCTGCACCGTTTGAGTGGCAAAACTCTTATCAGACCGAAAATCAAGTACGATTTTAAACGGATCGGTCAAATGAAAATCACGGATGACCATATCGCTGCTGTGCACCGTGGCGGTGTAATCTTTTTGGGTGATGGAGACAAAGTCTGTGAGGGTATAGTGCTTTTTCGGGGCGGATTCGGTACTTTGGGTAAGCTTGAGCGGATAATGCCAGTCGACTTTTTTATCAACGGCGTATTCTTTTGACTTGACTTCCCCGCTTGAATCCTGGTAATGCACCGTCACAGCATGCAGCAGCTTGGCTCCCTGAGGCAGCTTGATCTCCTGAGTGCGAAGTGTCTGCTTTACCTGCGGATCGGAACTGGTGACTGGCATCTGGTCCTGCTTGAGCGCCGGAACAAAAGGGTTGTCCCTGCCAAAAGCACTGCCTGAGAGCATGAAAAGGATAAAAATAAGACAGAGCAAACGTTTCATGGTTCCTCTTTTGGTTGGATTTCTTTGAGTTCAAAATACTCTTTTTGCAGCTTCGCGTTTTCCATGCGCAGCTGGATTTGTTCCTGCTTCAGCGTACTGAGCTCATCTTTAAGCTGCATATAGCGCATCAGCGAATTTTCGCCAAACAGAAGTATGCCGAGGTAAATGCCAAGGCCGACAATGACAACGAGCAAAAACACCAGCTTCTTATGCGAGATTCCAAAAAGCGAAAGGGAGCGCTTTTCAATCCCCTCAAAAAGCTGATTTTTTTCTTCCATGGACCGGCTTAGTTAAAAAGCTCCATACCCACGTACTCATAATGTTCCAACTCGTTCATAATTGCAAGCAGCCGGTTGTACTTGGCATTTCGCTCACCTCTTGCCGTCGCGCCCGTTTTGATTTCACCGGTGTTCAGCGCCACGGCAAAGTCGGCGATAAACGCGTCTTCGCTTTCGCCGCTTCTGTGGCTCATGACGCAGCGGTAGCCGTTTCTCTGGGCCAGCCGCACCGTCTCCATCGTCTCGGTCACGCTGCCGATCTGGTTGGGTTTGATCAGGATCGCGTTGGCGATATCTTTATCAATCCCCTCTGCAAGGATCTGCTTGTTGGTAACAAACAGGTCATCGCCTACCAGCTGCACCCGGTCACCGACCATCTCAGTCAGCGCTTTCCAACCCTCCCAGTCGTTTTCATCCAGACCGTCTTCGATCGAAACGATGGGGTGGCGGTCGCACAAATCCGTCAGATACGCCGCCATCTCTTTACTGTCAAGGCTTTTGCCTTCACTTTCCAGACGGTATCTGCCGTCTTGGTAAAATTCGCTGCTTGCCACATCCAGCGCGATCTTGATACGGTCGGTGTTATAGCCTGCTTTTTCGATCGCCCGGGTAATAACTTTGATCGGTTCTTCGTTATCCTTCAGGTTGGGCGCGAATCCGCCTTCATCGCCAAGAGCGGTACTTTCGCCCATATCCGCGATGATCTTTTTGAGGTGGTGGTACACTTCAGCCGCCGCGTGCAACGCGTCGTCAAAGCGTTCAAAGCCCACCGGCATGATCATATATTCCTGAAAATCCACGGAGTTGTTGGCATGGCTGCCCCCGTTGATGATGTTAAACATCGGTACCGGCATCGTCATCGCGTTTGCCCCGCCGAGGTAGCGGTACAGCGGCATCCCCAGCGACTTGGCCGCGGCTCTTGCCACAGCCATCGAAACGCCAAGCACGGCGTTTGCGCCAAGGCTTTCATAATTGGGCGTTCCGTCAATGTTTTTCATCAACCCGTCGATCACGGCCTGGTTGTAGGGGCTGATACCGATCAGTTCATCGGCGATATCGACATTGATGTTTTCAACCGCCTGCAATACGCCTTTGCCCATCATGCGCTCTCCCCCGTCACGCAGTTCCAGCGCTTCCTTACTGCCGGTACTGGCGCCGCTTGGCACGATCGCGCTTGCCACGCTGCCGTCACTCAATGCGACGGTAGCGCGTACGGTTGGGTTGCCTCTGCTGTCAAGCACCTCATCTGCTCTTACATCATCAATAAATACCATCGGTTCTGTCTCCTTTATTTGTCATCACTTGCGTTGATATCTTCCTGGTCCATTTCCAGCATAGGATTCAGGCCCATTTCGTTTTTGACTTTTTCCTCGATCTCTTTGTAGATTTCGGGATTTTCTTTCAAAAACGCTTTGGCTTTCTCTTTGCCCTGGCCGAGTTTTTTATCCTTGTAACTGAACCACGCGCCGCTTTTATCCACAAGGTCCAGGCTTACGCCGTAATCGATGAGTTCCCCCTCTTTGGAGATACCTTCACCGAACATGATGTCAAATTCCGCCTGCCTGAAAGGAGGGGCGACCTTGTTTTTGATCACCTTGGCCCGCACTCTGTTGCCGATCTGTTCATCACTTTGTTTCAGTGAAGCGATGCGGCGCACGTCAACCCTGACAGAACAGTAAAACTTCAGCGCGTTACCCCCGGTAGTGGTCTCGGGACTGCCGTAGCCCATATTGCCGATTTTCATCCTGATCTGGTTGATAAAAATAACGGTGGTGTTCATTTTGCTCAAAATACCCGTCAGCTTTCGCAGTGCCTGACTCATCAGCCGTGCCTGCAGGCCCACGTGCGAATCGCCCATTTCACCCTCGATCTCGCTTTTTGGCGTCAGCGCCGCTACCGAATCGACCACGATCAGATCCACCGCGCCGCTTCTGGCCAGTGTTTCCAAGATGTCAAGGGCCTGTTCACCGTAATCAGGCTGCGATACCAGCAGGTTTTCCACATCCACGCCCAGGTTTTTGGCGTAATACACATCAAGGGCGTGTTCGGCGTCGATAAACGCACAGGTTTCACCCTTTGCCTGCGCTTCGGCCGCTACCTGCAAAGCCAGCGTGGTTTTGCCCGAACTTTCGGGACCGTACACTTCCACGACCCGCCCTTTTGGAACGCCGCCTACGCCAAGAGCCATGTCAAGACCGATGGAACCGGTACTGATTGAAGCGATGGGTTCGACCTTTTTATCCCCCAGCCGCTGCAGCGTGCCTTTGCCAAAAGCTTTGTCAATCTGCTTCATCGCCATATCTAAAGCTTTTTGTTTATTTTCATCCATGAAACACCTTTAATCGTATAAACTCTTTTTCATTATTTTACCCAATAGAAGATAAAATGCAGATGTAGGCGGAATTTGGTATAATTAAGATACTTAAACAGAAAAAGGCCGCTATTTATGCAAAAAACCATTTCCATCGCCCACTCCCCGGATGCGGACGATATTTTCATGTATTACGCGATCAAATTCGGCTGGGTCGGTCCCAAAGACACCCGCTTTGAAAACAGCGCGCTGGATATTGAGACGCTGAACCAAAAAGCCTTTGAGGGATTGTATGATATCAGCGCCATCAGTTTCGGGGCGTATCCCTACATCAAAGATGATTACGCTCTTTTGACTACGGCTGTGAGTTTTGGTGACGGCTACGGTCCCAAGCTGATCAAACCAAAGGGTAAAAAACTCAAAAAAAACTTCAAAGTCGCTTTAAGCGGTGAGTACACAACCAACGCCCTGCTTTTTAGGATGTATTACCCCCACGCCAGGATCGTGTATAAAAACTTTTTAGAAATCGAAGACGCGGTACTTGAAGGCGAAGTGGACGCGGGCGTACTGATCCATGAAAGCATCCTGGATTTTGACGCAAGCCTTGAAGTAGAAAAAGAGATTTTTGATATCTGGCAGGAACTGGCCGGCCCCGGTCTGCCGCTGCCTCTTGGCGGAATGGCACTGCGGCGTTCAATCCCTTTAACCCAAGCGATCATGTATGAAGACACCCTGATCAAAGCCGTTGAAGTCGCCGATAAAAACCGGGGGGTGCTGGCACGGATGCTGCTTGAGAGAAACCTGGTACGAATTGACGCCAAAACGCTTGATACCTATCTGGATCTGTATGCCAATGAAGATTCGGTGACGCTGAGCAGGCTGCAGTATGAAGCCCTGGACAAACTTTTTGCCCTCGGCTACGAACACGGAATGTATGATATGCCCCTTACTACCCAGGATTATACGATCCCAAGAGAATACGAAGGTCTGCGGCAGGGCTGATTGATGGAAAAATATATCGAAATCGGCATCGAAACAATGAAGCTGACACTGCTTCTGGGCCTGCCCATGCTGATGGCGGGCCTCATCGCCGGTCTTGCGATCAGTATCTTTCAAGCCACTACTCAGATCAATGAGATGACGCTGAGTTTCATCCCAAAGATTATGATCGTCGGCGCGGTGCTTGTTATACTCATGCCCTGGATGCTTGGGCATATCATCGACTTTACCTCCGGGCTGTGGGATCAGATCGGAGACATTACCAATTGACAAAAAACGTTGATTTTAGCAGGTACTGCTCTATCAAATGCGGCCCTACCCTCCCGGTACACATCATCCAAAGCGCCGCTGACGTACTCACGGATGCCTATTTGATCGGAGGGGGCAACAATCTGCTGCTGCACAACCCTTCAAAACCCCTGCAGATGCTTGCAAAACGGTTTGACTACATCACTTTCCAAGACGGAATACTGCATATCGGAGCCGCAACGCCGTCGGGAAAAATATTTAGCTTTTGCAAGAAAAACGATATTGGCGGATTTGAATTTTTAGCCGCGCTTCCGGGCCATCTTGGCGGGCTTTTGAGTATGAATGCGGGGATGGTCGATATGGCTGTTTTTGATGCGCTTTTGCATGTGCAAACCCATAACAGCGTGCTGCAAAAAGAGCAGATACCACACGGTTACCGCTACAGCAGCATCGAGGGAGTGATCTTTGAAGCTTCTTTCAAACCCCGAAAATCCTTTGATCCCCGGCTTGTTGGACAGCTGCGCCAAAAACGAAAAAATCAGCCAAGCGAACCCAGCGCGGGCAGCTGCTTTAAAAACCCGCCGGGCGATTATGCCGGCCGCCTTTTGGAAAGTGCGGGTATGAAAGGTAAAACAGTCGGCGGATTTGCCTTCAGTGACCGGCACGCCAACTTTTTAATCAACCGTGGCGGCGGCACATCAAAAGAGGCCGCCGAACTCATCGCCCTCGCACAAAAAAGGGTGCAAGAGCGTTGCAACACAGTACTGGAACTGGAAATTCAACTGCTGGATTGATCAGATCTTCATCAGTTCCAGATTGATCTCTAATTCCACATCTTCGCCCACGGCGATTCCGCCTGCTTCGATCACCTTGTTCCAGTTAAGGCCGAACTCTTTTCTGTTGATTTCGCCTTTCAACTCCAAGCCGACCCTTGTGGTGCCCTCAACTTCTATCACCCCGGTAATTTTACTGTCTAATATAACCTCTTTGGTCACGCCTCGTATGGTCAAATCCCCGATCACTTCGCCTTCGTCACCGTCTTGGATAAACTTTTTCATCGCAAAGGTTATTTCGGGGTGTTTTTTGACGTAGAAAAAATCTTCACTGCGCAAGTGTTTATCCCGTTTTTCAATTCCTGTATCAATCGATTTGGCATTGACGGTTGCGCCGAGGGTTGTGATCTCTTTACTGTCAAGATCGATAGCGATATCACCGCTGTAGTCGGTAAACTTGCCGTCTACACTGCTGATCATCATATGCGTTACCGAAAAGCCGACCTTTGAGTGTGAATCATCGATCATGAGCTGTGCGGCGTGCAACGTGCCTGAAAGTGTCAGTGCGGCGATCATAGCCGTTATTATTTTCTTAATCATTACTTACCTCCGTTTTGTATTTACCTGCATTTAGAGTATAACGTAATAATATTAATGAAACAAATATTTCAACCACAAGGGGTCGGACCCCTTGTTCGGTAAAGCAGAAGCAGCCTGACGAAACGCATCGCCGGCTGCTGATAAAGAAATGTTTATCTTTTTGAGAACTGCGGGCTTCTTCTTGCTTTTCTTCGGCCCGGTTTCTTTCTTTCGACTTTTCTCGGGTCTCTGGTTAGCAGACCAAGGGGTTTTACGACTTTTCTGAACTCTTCGTCGTATGCTACCAGTGCTTTTGTTATCGCCAGTTTGACCGCATCAGCCTGTGCCGCGTATCCGCCACCGAGTGTTTTGGCTTTGATATTGACGCTGCCTAGCTGTTTTGTTGTCTTAAGCGGCAGTCTGATCAGTGTTTTAAGCGACTCGTGCCCGCCAAGCCACTGATCAAGGCTTTGTCCGTTTACCGTAATTTCGCCGCTGCCCGGTGTCAGCCAAACTTTTGCGATCGCTCTTTTTCTTCTGCCTGTTGCGTATGTCTTGCTCATTATTTACTTCCTTTTACCTGTGCAGTATGGGGATGTTCGCTGCCTGGATATACTTTTAACTTTTTAACCATCGATTTGCCCAGTTTTGTTTTTGGAAGCATACCTCTGGCACCCAGAACAAACAGTTTTTCGGGATTGTTTTGCAGCATATCAAGCATTTTTTCGCTTTTGAGACCGCCCATATACCCCGTGTGTCTGTAATACTCTTTTTCACCCAGTTTTGAACCGGTGAACCTGACCTCTTTTGCGTTGATGACGACGACATAGTCACCGCAGTCAACATTTGGCGTAAATGACGGCTTGTGCTTACCGCGAAGCAGTGTCGCGATCTCGGTCATAACACGGCCGAACACTTTATCCTTGGCGTCTACGACGACCCAGTTTCTTTCAACCTCGGAGGGTTTTACTGATTGTGTAAATTTCATACGAAATCACCCTTTGTCTTTTATTTAAACGAAAGTATACAGGAATAAGCTTAAGAATGACTGAATTTAAGTCGATCATAAGTTTTTTCGTCTTTTTCACACAATCTTTGATAGAATCATATCCAATTCTTTTTGACGGAGCCTGCATGTCCTTTTCCCCTTTTGTCGCCTATGAAGCCAGTGCCGGAAGCGGCAAAACCTACCAGCTGACCGCACGTTACATCGCTTTGCTGCTGCTGGACCAGACGCCTGAGTCGATCCTGGCCGTTACCTTTACCAAAAAGGCGGCTGCAAGCATGAAAGAAAAGATTATTGATTCCTTGCAAAACATGGATGAAGCGATGCTTGATATCGTTGCAAAAGAAACGGGACTGGACCACTCATCGATTATGTCCAAACTGCCAAATGTCAAAAAACGCTTTCTTTCCGGATCGCCCGCGATTTACAATATCGACAAATTTTTCACCAAGGTGCTTCGCAGCTTCGCTTTTGAAGCGGGCATCGACCCCAATTTCAGCGTTGTCTCCAATATCGACGAGCAAGCCGTTTTTGAAACCTTTTTACAAAAACTCGATGATATTGACAGCTTTGTCAAACTCTTTGAGATCGAAGATGCGAAGCTTTCCAATATCTTTACCATCTTTGACAAACTCTATGAAAATGATCCGCTGTTGCCCGAAGTTACATATAAAGAGGAACTTTTTGCCAGCGAGACTGCCGTACTGGAAGCGATGAAACCGATTTTTGACCATATCCATACCTGTGAAAAAGCCAGCAAGCGCGTCAAACAGATGGTGGAGTACGACAACGCCGACGAAATTGCGACAAAAAGCTGGCTGGCGTATGAATCGCTGGGAGAACACCAAAATTTCAAAAAGTGCTTCATCCCAGAACTTGATACGCATTTTTTCGCGCTCAAAGAGGCACTGCTGAACTACATACAGGCCAAGGAACGCTTTATCCTTTCGCATCTGCTACATTATTACCAACTGTATAAACAAGCCAGATCAAGCAAAACTAAACTGCAGTTTAACGATATCACCCAGCGGGTCTTTTCACTGCTGCACTCCATAGAAAGTGATTTTTTATATTTCCGGCTCGATGCGAAATACCGCCATATCCTCATCGACGAATTTCAGGATACTTCGCTATTGCAGTTTTTGATCTTCAAACCCCTCATCGACGAAATTTTCAGCGGCCACGGCCAGCGGGAATTTCGCTCGTTTTTCTACGTGGGGGATGTGAAGCAATCGATTTATCGCTTCCGAGGCGGTCAAAAAGAGCTTTTTTATGACGTGATCGATCATTATGCCATGCAGATCAGGCAGATGGACCGCAACTTTCGAAGCCGCAAAAACGTGGTGGATTTTGCCAACAGGTATTTTTATTTCATGGATGGCTTTGTTCCCCAAAAAGCGCAAAAAGAGGGCGGGATCACTTCAATGCAGACGTGCGGAGAGGATAGCTTGCTCGAAGCGATCACGGAAAAAGTAGAAGACCTGCTTCAAAAAGGAGTGGATTCTAATCAGATTGCGATTCTGACTTTTCAAAACAAAGACGCTATAGAGATTGAATATGCCCTGCACCGTCTGGGACACAGGGTCGTCACCGACAGTTCTTCAAAACTGGTCAACAACCCGAAAGTCGCCGCCCTGATCAGCGCGCTTGTATATTTGGCTTACCGCGAACCTCTGCATAAAGAGGAGTTTTTGCATTACTGTCAAAGCAGCGCCAAAGAGATTGACATCGGCTTTACCCCTGCAATGCCCCCGCTTGAAGCGTTAAAGCGTTTGATAGAAAAATATGAATTTTTTGACGGGAATAAAAACGTTTTGAAATTTTTGGAAATAGCAAGCGGATATGACAATATCTACGCTTTGCTTGAAGATGACATTGATGAAAGCGTAGTGGTACAAAGTATGCAAGGAATCAAGCTTATGACCGTTCACAAATCAAAAGGCTTGGAGTTTGATTATACCGTCGTATGCGACCGCTTTGGTTCCAAAGATGCCCCCGACAACGAAGCGATCCTGCTGGAACAAAGCAGTGCGGGCATTGAGCGCATCTGGTACAGGCTTGCAAAACGAAGTGCGGTAGACACCCGCTACGCGGCGATGCTGGAAAAACGCAAAGATCAAAGGCGGCAAGATCTTTTTCACACCCTGTATGTTGCTTTTACAAGGGCCGTCGAAGGGCTTTTTATTATCGCAAAAGAGGACAAAAGCAAATTTGAACCGCTCAACCTGCAGCCTGAATGCAGGGGGGCAATGCCCGAAATCCCGGGGAGGGAGGAACCAGAACCCCGGCAGCCCAAAAAAGTGATACTTACTAACCACGGCAGGCAGGAACAGCCGCCAAGAGATAAGAGAGAAAACACTTTTGACTACGCCGCAGTTTTATTTGGAAACGCCCTGCATTACACGCTCCAGCAGTTAAGCGACTTTTCTGTGCAAAGCCTGCCCGCAGCCATTGCGTGTATGCAAAACCGTTTTGGCGATATGATCGACTGCGCGGCGGTGGAAACAAGAGTACGAGCGCTTTTACGGGATGACACCTTTTTGCAACTCACCCGGGGCACGGTCATGAAGGAAAAAGCTATTATCTGCGATAAAAAGGTAAAACAGCTTGACCTGCTGGTAGAAAAAGAAAACGAATTTGTTATTATTGATTATAAAAGTTCCAAACAGGGGCAGGCGTCCCATAAATCTCAGATCATTGAGTATATGAACCTGATCGAAAAAGCTTCGGATAAAAAGGCTTGCGGTTATATCTGCTATCTTTTAGACGATTCGATCACCCTTTTGAGGGTTGAAAGATCAAGTCTGCTGGAGTATATATAAGGGCGGTTGTGCTTTGGAATGTTTAAAAGACGGCAGCTTTCTTTAAAAGATTTGGGCATACAATCGTTTTGGTAAGGGCTGAGAAAAAGCAGATTGTGCGTAAATCCAAGGGCAAACCTGCCTCCAAGAACGATTGCATCGCTGTTTTGCAGCTGGGCGCGCTGTTTGGCACTGATTACGTAACCGCTTTCTTTTAACGCCCGCACTGCCGCCTGGATCTTATTGTGCTCGCAAAAGCTGTACAGATACAGCCTTTGATGGCTAAAAACGTTTTTGACCCCCTGAAGCAAAGCGTTTTTATCCTGCAGCAGATAGAATAAACTTCGCTTGAGCCCTGCTTCGTATTCCCGGCTTAAAGGCGCGGCAAAACGGCGACGAAAATCGTTTCTTTTATACGCGGGATCACTGTTGGTTTCATCATAAAAACAGTGTATCCCGCGGCTTTTTATAAACGCTTGCAGCTCACGCTTGCTTACCTGCAGCAGCGGGCGCACAAGGGCGTAGTTCTGTTTCTGCGTTAGCGGCTCTAAGCCCAAAACTTCATCCAGCCCCGCCCCCCTGCTAAGCTGCATTAAAAACCATTCGAACATATCATCAAAGTGGTGGGCCGTGATAAGTGTTTGGTATCCGTGTTTTTTTATAAGCGATTCAAAAAATTCGTAGCGAAACTGTCTGGCCCGTGCTTCAAAATTACTTTGAAAACGCGGGGCTTTCTTTATATGGCACTCTATATTGTAGAGTTTCGCCAAATCATTGGCATAAGCGACTTCCCGGGTACTTTGACTGCGAATACCGTAATCTACGATGGCAATATCAAAGTTTATGCCCGCATCGCGCAGCAGAAAAAAAAGAGCACTTGAATCCACACCGCCGGAAAAGGCAAGCAGATTGCGCTTTTGATCCAAGGGTGAAAAATCTACGTCCATACCACTTTTGCCAGCGGATAACCGCCCGTAACTTCTGTTACCTGCAGCGTATACGTCTTTCCAAAATCAACGGGTTTGTCATCGGTATCATTGACTAAGATTTCGCCGTCAACCTCATACGCCCACGAAAGCGGCCTGGCACTTAGCAGCAGATCGTGTTCTGTGCTATAGTCTTCGATCACGGCTTTTATTTGACTCCCCTGTAAAGAGGTGTAATCAGGCTGTGTTAACGCTTCAATCCCCTGAGTCCACATCTCTATTGCTTGCCGATCGCACTTGTCATCCATCTCAAAGGCTGCGGTATCTTCTTCATCGGAGTATGCAAATACGCTCAACCGGTCAAACCCGAACTCTTCGATAAAATTGCGCATTCGCTCATAGCTTTGCGCATCTTCTCCGGGATGCCCGACAATAACGGCACTGCGTAAAAAACTCTCAGGCTTGCTTTTCATATATTGTAAGAGTTCAATCGTGCCCTCAGCACCCAGACCGCGCTTCATTTTTTTAAGCATACCGTCATCGACATGCTGGATGGGCATGTCAAAATAGGTGTGAAATACCGGTGAAGCGGCGATAACATCAATCATCTCTTTTGTCGTGGTAGCCGGATAGAGATAATGCACTCTGGCACTTTCAACACCCGGGACACGTTCAATCTCATAAATCAGCTTTATCAGCGCGCGCCTGTCTCCTAAATCACGTCCAAAAGAGGAGGAGTCTTGGGAAACAAAACTAAAATCATAAATGCCTTTGGCCGCAAGGCGTTTGACTTCATCAACGACTGAGTCGATTGTCCTGGATTGCAGCCTGCCCTTAAATCCGGGGATTGCACAGAAACTGCATTTTTGGTTGCACCCTTCGCTGAGTTTGATATAGGCGTGGTAGTTTGATCCGGTCAGTATCCGATCTTCTATACCATCAGCCAGGTATACCCGGTCGCTAAAACGGTTTACTCTGTTTTGCACCATCTCATCGATGTGATCATAATCCCCGACACCGGTAAAAATATCCACTTCGGGCAGTTCCTCTTGCAGCTGCTGCCTGTAACGCTCGCTCAAACATCCGCTGACAGCCAGGATAGAATCGCTTTTTCTATTTTCATGCAGCTCTAAAATCGTTTCTATGCTTTCTTGTTTCGCACTTTCGATAAAACCGCACGTATTGACGATAAGCAGATCGGCTTGTGCGGGATCTTGAGCAATAGCGTAATCTTTGAGTTTGCCCAGCATGACTTCAGAATCCACGAGATTTTTCGTACATCCGAGACTGGCTAAATAAAGTTGTTTCATTAAAGTCCTAAGTTTTTATGCAATTATATCAAAAAGTAATATGTGATTTTTATGAGTAAAATGGAAGGTTAGGTGGTGGCTCGAGACGGAATCGAACCGTCGACACAATGATTTTCAGTCATTTGCTCTACCAACTGAGCTATCGAGCCCTCTCAACGCGGCGTCGACCTACTTTTCCGGCCCCGGAGGGGCGAGTATCATCGGC
>CAYUAC010000030.1:0-3639 GCA_964442515.1 uncultured Campylobacterales bacterium
TACGCGATCATGATATCGATGTCAGAATACACGCACAGCTGCTCGCGGCCGTAGCTGCCCATGGCTATCACGGCTATGGGAATGGAGTTTTGCATCGGCATATACTGGCCAAACGCTTCTTGCAGCACCTCTTTATACGCCTGCATGACAAACCCGTCGATGCGCTTTGTATGGTTGTATAAAAAATGTTTCCCCTGCGTATGGGCTACCTCGCTGCGCAGTGATTTCAGATAGGTTTTTACCTCCATTTAGCGCAGACTGATCAATCGTACGGGATTGAGATGGCGGCTGTTTTTGGTCGCTTCAAAGGTCAGTTCATCTTTCACCCGGCCGATAACCATTCCCTTAGCAACCCGCTTGCCCGACCGTATACCCGGAGCGATCTTTGACAACCCCGCGTAGATGGTATGCATGGAATCGGCATGTTTGACAATAACGACGTTGCCCAGCATATTTGTTTCCTGCGCGTAAAGAACTTCCCCGTTTAAAACGTTTCTGACATTGGCCGGATTGGATCTTGGCTTCAGCACGACCGATTCGTTAAAAATTTTAATATTATACACAGGATCGGTGTATGTACCGAAATTTCTGGTAATAGAAGCGCTTTCCAGCGGTGAAATCGTTTTTGGTCCCCGGTAGCGGTACAGATTGTCATGATAATACGAAGACCCGATCTGTCTGACTTCGATATCCTTGTCGTTTCGCCGCAGTTTGGGCAGGCTCTGGTCCTTTTTTTCCAAGGCCCGCTTTGCCGCCGCCTGGCGCTTGGCTTCTTTCTCTTTCTGCTGGCGCTTGGCAACGACTTTCAACTCCTGCAGCGTCGTACTCAAGCGGCTTTTTTTCTCCTGAATGGCGGTTAGTCTGTCTTTATACTCTATTCTGTTCCTTTTCAAGGACGCGATCGTGTTTTCCAAGCTTTGTTTGTCGGCAATAAGCTGCTGTTTATTATCTTCCAGGCGCCCTATGATTGTTTCCAGCTGCCGGCTTTTGGCATTAAGCGTCTGTTTTGTCTCATCCATTTGTGCAATGTTGTCATTTAATGCGGTGATCTTTTTTCTGGTATATCTGCCCGTCTGCTTAAAAACATAAGAGTTGACAAAGCCTTCGCGGGTTTTTATAGAACTGTTTTGCAGCGCCATCATGAGACCGAATTCTTTAACAATCAACGCTTCAAGCTCTTTTTGCAGCTTCTGTTTCTCCTCTTTGACCGTTTGGAGTTGCTGTTTGGTTTGTGCGTATCGTTTTTTGGTTTTTTCATAAAACGCCTCTTTGCCCTCCAACTCTTTTTGCGTGAGTTTAATCGTTTTGGTGAGTTTTTGTTTTTTATTCTGGGCTGAGCCTATTTTTTGTGCGATGGATGCAAGCTTGCTATCCATCTGTTTGTACGAATTCTGGATGCCCACCAGTTGCTGGGACCGGTTTTGTATCCTGTTTTGTATCGAAGCCTGCGCGATCAGCGCGGCAATAAGCATCCCTGCTATTATCTTAATCATTTTCTCAATCCTTTGAATTCATGATCACCAAACTCACGGCTAAAAAAACCGTTACCAGCGCAAATCCTATCAGATACATAAAATCACTGCTGTTAAAAAGCAACCCCGTATCAACGCCAAGGACCGCCGCGGCGGCTTTGACGCTTGCGCTGTCCCCGGCGTAATAAAAGATCGCTGAGACGATAAACGCGGCGATTACGGCGTTGATAAAGCCAAGCTTATACAATACCCCGCTTCGAAGCATCAGCGGCGCCCCGAAAAGGGACATAATATGCATCCGCTGACTGTGTTCCAATTCCCAGACCACGATCTGTTTGTACACCAGCATGAAACTGACAAACGTCAATACTCCCACAAACAGTTCAAACGCGACCTCTACCAGCTTGAGCAGTTCGTAGGTTTGGTTATGGTTGGCTTTAAAGCTTTCTACTTTAACAATATCGCTGTTTTGTTCCAAATCTTTAATAACATCATCCAAAGCCTCGGTATTTAAAAAACGCTCCAACTTCACCGTATAGAAAAAGGGCAGCTGTTCTTTCAAATTTTTGGCCAGATCCGCAGGCAGCGAAGCTGAAAAGCGCTGCATAATCGCTTCATTGTCGATACGCTGCATCGAATCGACTGCTTCAATCTCTCCGGCCAGCTTTTGGGTGTCAAGCTTTTTTTTGGCCGCAAGTACCATCGTGTACTCCTGGGCCAGCTTTTTTTCAAAAAAATCCACGACCCGGTCAAATGAAAAGATAAACTGCAACCCAAACAGGATCGCCACCAGCGGTAAGAGCAGCGAAACATGGCTTTTAATAGACTTCATAAACTTCTCCGTTTTGAATGCGAAACTGCCGGTGGGGAACACTCAGATGCGAAGGAACGTTGTGCGTAACCACGATCACGGTCGTCTCAAGCTGCGCGTTGGCTCCCTCAAGCAGTTCCCACACCACGTTGGCCGAATACTCATCAAGATTGCCCGTGGGTTCATCGGCCAGGATCAAAAAGGGATTATGCGCCAGTGCCCTGGCCAAAGCCACACGCTGCTGTTCGCCGCCGCTTAACTCATAAGGGTGTTTGTCCACCTTGTGCGAAAGTTTGACGTGGCTGAGCAGTTTTTTGGTTTGTTCTTGCAAAACGTCGTTGGAATACCCAGCGATCAACAGCGGCAGCTGTACGTTTTTCTCCACGTTCCATTCATGCACGAGTTTGTAATCTTGAAACACGATCCCGATATGGCGGCGCAGCTTTTGCAGCTTCTTCTTGGAGATGCCGTTGAGATTCATCCCCCCGATGTTCAGTACGCCGCGGTCCGGGCTCATCGCCCCGTAAAGGGCTTTTAAAAAAGTAGATTTGCCGCTGCCGCTTGGGCCGGTCACAAAGACGAATTCGCCTTTTTTGATACTGAGTTCCACACCTTCGATAATGGTATCATGCCCGTATGAAAGAGCGATATCGCTTATTTTAACTACATTTGCCATGTTGGAGCAACTCCCTGATTTTTTGGTGGGCTAAAAAGTTTGTTTTTGTCCCCACGGGCTTTTGGTACAGATAGCAAACCCCTTCAGTGCCCACCGCAATATATCTGTTTTCGGGCTTGTCGAATTTGCCGAAACTCACCTGCAAAAGCGTTCTTTGGCTGTTTGCGTATTGGCGCTGAAAGTGGATAAAAAAATTGTCGTATTTATAAGTCCGTCCCAACAGTGCCTTTATATCGACATCTGCGGGATTTAGATTAAATGCGAAATCGTACGTGTCTGTTTTTTCCCTGCCGTGGTCCAAACTGTACAGATCAATATCGTAAATATTTTTCTCCATCTTTTTCCAGCGGTCTTCATACTTGCTGCTGATCTCAATATCAATATTTTTGCGCACCCGGTACTCACAACTGTTTTGCGCGGTGAACGTTTGCAGGCTGTAGGCAAAATAGTTTTCACTGTCGGTGCGAAGATTCAGACGCCCTCCTTTTTGACACACCCGCATACATTCATCCACAAAATTTTCGGAGACAACCCTTCTGTGGGGTTTTTTATCCCAGGGAACGGGAAAGTGCAGATACACCGTTTCCACGCTGTTTGAACAAAGCAGTTCCAGCAGCAGTCTGGCGTCGTAATTGACGATAAACACGTTTGTCACCCCTTGCAGTTTTATCTGTTTAAGT
>CAYUAC010000030.1:3649-18220 GCA_964442515.1 uncultured Campylobacterales bacterium
GTACCTGGTTAACCGAGGGGGTATGCACCTCTATGCCGATAAACTGTTTTTGAGGATGTTTCTTTGCCTGGTGCAGCAGGTGCCTGCCGCTTCCAAAACCGATCTCCACTGCAAGCGGATTTTTGGTTTGAAAGTTTTCAAAAAAATGCGGACTTTTGAGAAAAGGACTGTTTTGGGTGCTGTTTGCGGCATTGATATTTGAGTGCAGGACTTCTAAATCAAGCTCTGCCGCAACGGCTGAAAGCTTCTCTTTTATTCGGCGGGCCTGAGCGGGTCTGGTGATTTTGTCGGCTTTGAGTAAAAAATCATCTTTTCGCCGTTTTATTTCTAACAGAAACGATCCGCACTCATGCAGCCACACCGCACCGTCCTGACTTTCCTGAACGACAAATCCGCCAACAAGTTCTTCCAGCGCGCGGGGGTCAAAGGGTCGTGTTACCAGGTGGGGCATCTGTTATTGTTCCACCGTCATCGGCAAAAAAAGATTGGCGCTGTCGCTTTCTTCACTGGTAAGGCCGTGCTTGTCAACGCTGATAACGCTGTATTCGTACTCCCTTCCGGTTTCAACCTCTTTGTCGGTATAAACGGTATTGGTAATATTGTCCAAAAACTTTTCGCCGTTTTTGACCAGGATATAACTTTGGGCCCTGTCATCCTGGGGATACCACTGCAGGTAGATACTTTGTTCATCCATCTTTATCAGCCCGATTTTCGGAGGCTGGGGTTTTGGAAGGGTAGAACCCTTTACCACGGCGCTGTCCAGGCTTTCAAGTTTGTCTTTGTCAACGGTTGTGACTTTGTATTCATAACTTTTACCGTCTTTGTCTATATGGTCGTTGAAACGGTTTTTGTCGGTCTTGGCGTGATAACTCCAAAAAATATTTTTTCTGTATACTTTGTAATGCATAAAATCATCCATATTGACCGGATCCCATTTGACGGTAATTTTTCTGGGCAGGTCATTGGTTGCTGAAATCTTTTCCACCCTGGGAGGCAGGGGTTTTGTCTTTGCAGTCACCTCTTTGCTGGGCTCGCTGAGCAACCCGTTATACAGTTTAACCCTGACCCTGTAGTGAAAAATACTGTTATCTGGCAGATCATGGTCGATATACTCGGCACTCAGGCGGTTGGGAACTTCAGCCACTTCTTCCCATTTACTGCCGGGGGTTTTCTTTTCGATCACATACCCCTGCGTTCCCCTGAAACTGTGGGGGCGCCAAATGATCTTGGCCCGCCGCGGAAGCGTCTGGACGGAGTGGATGTAGCTGACAGGAGGAATCATCTGCATTGTCTGGACCTGGTGGGTCTGACCCGGTTCGCTTCTTGGACCGTCTTTTTTGTACGTAGCAAAGCGGTAGTAGTACTTGGTATTGGGTTCAAGCGACTCGTCAACGTAGTGGTTGGAATACTTATCGTCAATACGCTCAATCTCCCGGAGTTTGCCCTCGTCCGCGGAAGGGTTGGAACGGTAAATGATATACCCGTCAATCCCCGGGTCCTTGACCGTTTGCCACTCAAACGCGACCGTTCTGATATCTTCGATAATTTTTACATCTTGGACCCTGGGCATGTCCGGATCGATCTCTTGTTTTTGCGGCTGTTTGAGACTACATCCGCTGATCACAAAAATCAAAACTACTGATAATAGTATCCCTGTCAAGTTTTTCATATAATTTCTCCGTTTCAAAATGTTGCTGCAACAGTTGTGTAAAATCCGCATCAAGCGGAGCGTGAAAATAGATAAGCCTGCCGTCTCTTGGATGATGCAGGTACAGAATATACGCATGCAGATAAAATCGACCTATTTTAGCATGTTCACTCTTAAAACCATATGATGCATCCCCCACGATATGGCGGTTAAACGACGCCAAATGCACCCGTATCTGGTGCGTTCTGCCCGTAAACAGTTTCGCAGCAATCAGTTCGTATCGGTTGCGGCGGCTTTGCAGCAGTTTTTTAAAAGCCGTTTTGGCATCCCTTCCCCCCGGTACCACCGCCATTTTCAGGCGGTTTTTCGGATTTCTGGCAATAGGCTTTTCAATAACGCAATCCTCTTTGAGTTCCAGATCAATGAGCGCCAGATAGTAGCGCCCCATGCTCTTATCCTGCAGTTGTGCACTCAGTTTTTGGTGGGCTTGGTTGTTTTTTGCCACCACCATTGCGCCGCTGGTTTCTTTATCCAGGCGGTGGACGATCCCGTGACGCTGGCTGCCGCTGATGGTAGAAAGGCTGATTCCTTTTGCTTTCAGCCAGTCCACCAGCGTGGCTTCGTGTACGCTTGGGGCCGGATGCACCACCAATCCGCTGGGTTTGTTGATGACTAATATATCCTCATCTTCATATAAAACTTCCACGTCAAAATCCACAGCAGCAGGCCGCGACTGCGCCTGCATAATCGAAGCTTGAACCTGCTGGCCGGTTTTGAGTTTGAAACCGGCTTTGGTGACCTTCCTGCCATCGACTTGGACCAAACTCTGCGCGATTAATCTGGCAACCTGATTGCGCGAACTGTGCAGTGCTGATTGTAAAAACCGGTCAAGACGCCCGGGGGTTTGACAGGTAAAGGTTTTGTTTTCTTTGAGTGTCACTGGATTTAACCCCTTTTTGGATATAATCGCCGCATGAAAACGATAAAAAACATCCGGCGCTTTATAACTTTTGATAAAAGAATTGTATCACATTTTGATTTTTTGATCGTACTGCTTTTGGTGCCCATTTTAGGGTGGTCGCTGTTTTTGATGTATGAACTTAATGAATACCTTTTTCAAAAGCAGCTTATTTATTACGCCGTGGGAGCGGCGGCTTTTTTTATCATGTTCTTTATCTCTTGGCGGCGGATCAAATGGCTTATTCCGCCCATTTACTGGGTCATGATTTTACTGCTTGTTGCCGTGGAGTTTGTCGGGGTGACAAAGCTTGGAGCCAAACGCTGGCTGGAAATTCCGCTGATCGGACTGACGGTACAACCCTCCGAACTGATCAAACCCGCTTTTTTGCTGATGATGGCTTACCTCATTCACGACAATCCGCCGGGTAAAAAGGGGTATAACCTCAAAGAGTTTGCCAAGCTTTCTTTTTTCATTCTGCTGCCTTTTGCGTTGATTTTAAAAGAACCCGATCTTGGCACGGCGCTGATTATTTTGATCATCGGATACGGTATTTTGTTTATCGTGGGCGTAAACTGGAAAATATGGGCTGCTATCTTTTTAGCCCTGGCTGTGAGTTCTCCTTTTACGTACAACAGTTTGCATGATTACCAAAAAAAACGCATCACCGATTTTATCGCGGAAGAACCAAGCTACCACGTTCAGCAATCCATCATCGCCGTTGGCAGCGGAGGGTTAAAAGGACAGGATAAAGATTCTTCCACCCAGACGCATTTGAACTTTCTGCCCATCGCTTCCAGCGATTTTATTTTCGCGTATTTAAGCGAACGTTTCGGTTTTGTAGGAGCGATGGTACTGATCTCTATTTACGTCTTTTTAATTTTGCATCTGTTTTCCATCGCAAACTATGCCAAAGATGATTACTTTTTAAAGGTGATGGCTCTGGGGCTTGGATTCATGATTTTTTTGTATATGGGTATCAATATCGCTATGACGATCGGGTTGGCCCCTGTCGTGGGACTGCCCCTGCCCCTGTTCAGCCACGGGGGAAGCAGTTTTTTAAACTTTATGGTGATTTTTGGCATTTTGCAAAATCTTCTTGCTTTTCGGTTTAATTTTCTGTATAATTCCGCGAGCAAAACAAACTTCAAATAGCTTTGTATACTGCTGCATACGGGTCTTTAGCTCAGTTGGTTAGAGCACTCGGCTCATAACCGAGCGGTCCGGAGTTCGAGTCTCCGAGGACCCACCACCTCAGATAAAAAAACGTATCTTCTCCAAACGCACATGTCAAACTGTCCCACGGCCCGATCCCGGATCAGCTACAAAACGTGATGCCAAAAGGCAATACCTCATTTTTGCAGTACAATAGACTTCTTGCGAAACCATAGGTTCAATCTATGGTTTGGCAAGAAGTCTAGTAGACCCACTTTCACGACAAAGGAGTGCGTTATGCATACTCTTCATACACAAAAAGGGTGTAAAAACTTTGTTATAGACGATAATATGCCCGGGTTTTATCATGAGGGAATCTTGAATATGCAGAAGATGCAACACGACCCCGCCATCTACAACCTCATCGACGTTTGCAACAGTTGCAAAAAAGAACTCGACTGCAAACGTGCGATTGAGGTGCGGGTTTCATTTGCCAAAGCGTATTTTCAACAGTTCGCCCTGGCTTAGTTGTTCTGTATCGCCGCTTTTAGCAGGAGGGAACGTTGCCGCTGTCGTTTGCGTATTTGTACGCAAAATCAAACAGGTGCTTTTGAAACTTTTTAGGCACCGCATCCACGCCCGGACACAGTTTGGCCATAGCAGTACCAAAACCGCCTTCGTTCATGATCTCTTGCCACTCATCCTGGCTGTGGCTTGCGGCAAATTTGGTGCCGCTCATTTCACACTTGTCTTTAAACACTTGCGAATACACTTTTTGCCCCACATCCGCGTCCGCACTGGCGCCCACGGCCAATAAAGCCGCGGTGAGTGCTGTTAATACTGTCTTTTTCATCTCTGTTCTCCTTACTGTTTAATTTCTGTAGCGATAGCTTCTATATCTTCACCGCTTAGGTTTTGCACCTGTCCAAGCATCAAGCCTTTCATCGCTCCGCCGTAGGTTCCGTCTTTATACCCCTGCAGCGAAGCGACAATGTCAGCTTTGCTCATATCCTTGACCACTTTGCTTTTGCCCATCGCTTTTTTCTCAAATCCCGCCCCGTGGCATCCTGTACACGCTGCCATATTGTATCCGGCAAAACTTGCGCTCATGCTTCCTGCGATCAGGATCGCTGCGAGTGTTTTTTTCATTTTTGGCTCCTTTTTCTTTGTCATAACAGCATTATAAAGACAAATCGTGGAGCAATCGTGAAGTCATAAAAATTATTTGAGTGTGCCAAAAACCTTGTAGCGCTCCCAGTAGATATCCAGCGCTTTTTGCAGCTGCTTTGGGGTGAGGTCGGTTTTTTCTTTGACGCCATAGCGGTTTAAAAACGCATCAGGCATCATCGAACTTTGCCTGCTTGGATTTTGCAGGTAGTAGCTAAGAGCGATTTGTACCCCCTGTTTACTGCTAAAATGCAGCAGATAGCGGTAAAAAATCTTATCGATGCCAACCTCCATCTGCTCATGGCATCCCATGCAGTTTTTCTCAAAGATATCCTGCCCCTGCATCAGCGTCACGCAAAGCAGCAGCGCCGTGATCATCTTTACCATAACAGCCTCACTTGCGTGTATCTGTCCGGTTTGGAATCCAGCTCTATAGTGATACCGTACTCTTTTGCGATCACGGCCACCAGATGCAGCCCGATCCCAAAGCCCCCGGCCGCGTTTTCCAGCCGCAGGTAGCGCTCAAAGATGCGTTTTTGCTTGCTCGCGTCCATACCGATACCGCTGTCATAGACGCTGATAACGCCTGGTTTGCACGTGATCTTTACATAGCCGCCTACGACGTTGTATTTGATCGCGTTTGAAAGCAGATTGTCAAACATCCTGATAAATTTTTTCTCATCCATCACCAAAGAACAATCTGCCAAATCAGTATCCAACGAAAGCCGCTTGCTGTCAAGATGGGTTTTAAAATACTCAAGCCGAGACCTGATCAGGGCTTTGACATCCAGCTTTTCATCATAGCTTTGAAGCTTGTGGTGCAGCGTCAGATAAGTCAAATCCTCATACAGATTAGCTATCGTCTTGGCAGCGGTAGCGATGCGGGTGAGTTTTTTTTGCGTTTTAGGATCAGGGTCGTTTTCTTGCAGCATCTCCACATTGGTCAGCACCGCACTTACGGGCGTGCTGAGTTCGTGGGTGGTATCTTTGATGAAATGATCCAGCAGCGTTATCACATCTCGCATCGGTTTTAAAAGCAGCTGCAGCAAAAAGTACCCAAATCCAAGCAGCACCCCAAGTCCAAGCCCGCCAAAGAGCGCGATATCTTTATACACTTCCCACAGCCACGCACCGCTGTCTTTAACTGAGACCACCACGTACTTGGCCCCCAGATAGTACGAAGCGGGCTGGTTGATAAAAAATATTCTGCCATCACGCAGGTACAACAGCTTCTCCAGATCGATCCCCTCTTCCCCGATGGTAGAAAATATCTTTTTGGCACTTGCGTCATAAATGGCTGACTCAAAGGGAATAAAGCGCGGATACACCCGGTCTTTATCCAGATTGACATGCAAATCTTTCAGCCCGCCCAAAAGCCGGTCGGAATACTCCTGAAGCCGGTCTTTTTGTTCCAGTAGCATCAACTCTTTTTTATACCCGTAATACAAAAACGAAAGCGACGTGATAATAAGCAGACTCATGCTCAGATACAGCACCAGAAAGTTAACCAGCGTGCGCCTCTGGCTAGCGTACAAATCGATAGCCGTGCTTTTTGACACTGACAATCCTCTCTTTGCCAAGGAGTTTACGCAGGTTTTTGATATAGGTGCGAAGCGCTTCATCGCTTGGCTTTTCATCATAATCCCACAGTTCCTGCATGATTTGCTCGTGGCTGAGCACGCTGTCGCTGTTTTGTAAAAACAGTTTTAACAGCCGGTGCTGCTTATGGCTAAGACGCACCTGAGTACCCTCATGCATCAATTTAGAAGCGGCAATATCGTACCAAAGCCCCTGACCCAGATTGATCGCATCCTCATGAGCGCCGGCAAAGGTGCGCTTTAGCAGCGCTTCGATGCGAAGCTTTAACTCCCTAAGCGCAAAGGGCTTTTTCACGTAATCATCACAGCCGCTGTCATAGCCCCGCTGCAAATCCTCTATAGAATTTAGCGACGTCATATAAATGGCCGGGACCGTGCTGTCGTGACGTCTTAAATCCTGAAGCAGATCAAAGCCGCTGAGTTTGGGTACCTTGACATCCAGCAGATACAGATCATACCTGTGTTCATAGATAATATCCTGTGCCTCATGGCCGTCATACGCGCTGTCTACGCTGTAACCAGCTTCTTGCAGATACTCTTTAAGCGTCTCATGCAGCCCCATATCATCTTCTAACAGCAACAGCCGATACATGGTTTACTGATCCTTTTGAAGCTCGCGGCGCTTTTGTTCGTAGCGCTGTTTCTCCTGCTTGCTCATCTGCGGGGTTCTGGAAGCAAGTTCTTTGGCAAACTCTTCCTGCTCACTTTTTTGCACATACCCCATAATAGCGATAAGTTCCTGGGTACTCATCTGCGAATAATCCTCGGCGTAAAGCGTTCCCAGACAGAGCATGAGGGAAAAAAGGATTTTTTTCACTGCCATACCTTTTAAAAGTTTCTAAAATCAACAGCAATACCCTCTTTGTTGGCTGTTTGTACCAGACTGACGATATCGTAGGGTTTGGCGCTGGCCTGAAGCTTGTCAAGCGTGTTTGGGCCTTCTAAAAAATCTTGCACGAAATACGTCTTGTCATACCCCAGCGCGGCAAGCTGCGCGATGATATTTTGCACCGCTTTGGCATCAACAATCTGTTCGTGGACGGTGGTACGCACTTCAAAGTCGATACCGCTTACAAGCAGGGTTTGCAAGCTTTGGATGACATTATTATACTCTGCTTCCCGCATCTTTGTCACCTGGGCAAAGTGCTGCTTGTCGGCTTTGAAATCCAAAGAGACAAAATCTAAAAGATCACTTTGCAAAAGACGGCTTATCACATCGGGTTTGGTACCGTTGGTATCAAGCTTGATCTTATAATCCATCGCTTTAAGCTCTTTTGCAAAATGATGCAGGCGGTTGTGCAGTGTCGGTTCCCCACCTGAAAGAACCACGCCTTTTAAAAGCTTGCGCCGTGCTTGTAAAAACTCAAGAGCATCAGCCGTGGTCAGCTTGCCTCTTGAGTGAACGATTTCGGGGTTGTAGCAGTACCCGCACCGCATATTGCACCCGCAAAACCATACGATGGCTGAGGGGTACTTGGCATAATCAAGCAGGGTAAAAGGCGTGATATCTTCAATGGGTCGTGCCATCAGCTGCCTGTTTTCTCAAAATAACACCGCTGTGCGTGTTCGCCTTTTTTGCCGATATTAAAACTTTCAACGGGTCTGTGGTATCCCATAACTCTGGTATATACCGTGCACTTTGTTCTTTTTTCTTCATTTGCTTTAAGTACCTGTTCTTTTGTTTTCATTATTGCTCCTTTTGTATGTGGTTGAGCGTTTTATACACTCATTTTAACTAATTTTTTCCTGTTCTGCCAAGATCTCTTCATCGCACTTGGGACAATACTCGTGTTCACCGCTTAAATACCCGTGCTTGGGGCAGACACTAAACAGCGGCGTCAGCGTCACATAGGGCAGGCGGAAGTTTTCCATGACTGACTTTAAAAACTGCCGTGTCGCCTCGGTGCCTTTGACCCGCTCGTTCATATACAGGTGCAGCACCGTTCCGCCGGTGTAGCGTGTTTGCAGCTCATCCTGGCGACTTAACGCCTCAAAGGGATCACTGGTAAAATCCACGGGCAGCTGTGAAGAGTTGGTGTAATAAATGTTATCGCCAAAGCCCGCCTGCAAGATGCTTGGATAACGCTTTTTATCCTCTTTGGCAAAGCGGTAGGTCGTGCCCTCAGCCGGCGTGGCTTCCAGATTGTACAGGTTACCCGTTTCTTCCTGAAACTCCTTCAAGCGCTGCCTGATATAATCTAAAATCTCTATAGCAAATTCCTCTCCAAAAGCGCTGCTGATATCATCGCTGTCGTCACTGAAATTGCGTATCATTTCATTGATACCGTTGACGCCGATGGTGGAAAAGTGGTTGTCAAAGCCGGGCAGATAGCGCGCGGTAAAGGGAAACAACCCCTTTTCAAACAATTCCCTGATCACCACCCGCTTTTTCTCAAGCGTGGATTTTGCCATATCAAGCAGGCGGTCCAACTCGCTGTACAGATTTTCTTTGCTGCCTTTGTACAAATATCCAAGACGGGCCATGTTCACCGTAACAACCCCGAGACTGCCTGTCATCTCCGCACTGCCAAAAAGCCCGTTGCCCCGCTTTAAAAGCTCTCGCAGGTCAAGCTGCAGCCGGCAGCACATACTGCGCACGGCTCCGGGCTTGTACGCGTTTGGATCTTCAACAAGGTTGCCGTTTTCATCTTTGAGATACTGGCTGCCGATGAAGTTTTGAAAATAACTCGACCCGATCTTGGCGCTGTTTTCAAACAATACGTCGGTATTTTTGCCGTGCCAGTCAAACTCTTCGGTGATGTTGACGGTGGGAATGGGAAAGGTAAAGGGTTGTCCCGTTCTGTCGCCTTCTGTCATCACTTCATAATAGGCGCGGTTGATCATATCCATCTCGGGCTGAAAATCCGAAAACGTCATTTCATGAGGCTCTTTGCCCCGCTGTTTTGCTTTTTGGCGCAGCTTTTCACTGCCCGCAAAGCTTTGAAACAGGTGCACATCCTCTCTGGTGGGAATCTGCTCTTTTAAATCATCAGGCACCGTCCAGTCGATAGTGATATTGGTAAAAGGACTCTGGCCCCAGCGTGAGGGGACGTTGAGGTTGTACACAAAGCTTCGCACCGCCTTTTTTGTCTGATCATAATTCAAATCATCGGCAAACAGATAGGGGCTTAAATACGTATCAAAGGAGCTAAAAGCCTGCGCGCCGGCCCACTCGCTTTGCAAGATGCCCAGAAAATTGGCCATCTGCCCCAGCGCTTCTCTTAAGTGCTTGGGCGGTTTGCTCTCAACCCTGCCTCTGACACCGTTAAAGCCTTCATTGAGTAGCGCCCGCAGACTCCACCCGGCGCAGTAGCCGGTGAGGCAGTCCAGATCGTGGATATGGATATCGCCGTTTCTGTGGGCGTAGCCTTCTTCTTTGGAATACACCTTGTCCAGCCAGTAGTTGGCTATGACCTTGCCTGCTAAGTTATTGACCAGGCCGGAGTTGGAGTATCCGGTATTGGCGTTGGCGTTGATGCGCCAATCCTGCTTTTTGATATATTCCTCCACGCTGCCGGTGCAGTCGATGAAGGTCGTATCTTTGTTCAGCCCCAGAATATGTTCACGCTGCATCTTGTGCATGAAGCGGTACGTGATAAATGATTTCATCACGTCAAACTGCCCCGCTTCATACAGTGCCTTTTCGATCATATCCTGAATCTCTTCGACGCTGTTGATACCATCTTTTTCAATCGTTTGCATAACGCTGTAAAAAACGCTTTTGTCATACGCTTTGGCCCTGCTTTTAAAAGCGTTTTTGATCGCGTCTTCGATCTTATAAGCCGCAAACTTCTCTTTGGATCCGTCTCGTTTGTAAATCATGTTTTGCACATTTAAACCTTTATCGTATTTTTACCGCAAACCCTCTCATACCTCATCTATACTTTACTCTTTCAAAGCTAAAATAACGTTGAATAAAAAAGTGCTAATGAGGGTGAATGAACGGTAGTTCATCCAGACACATTCGATACTGCCGTACTTGCGTATACGTCGAAAAATTTTAAAAAATTTTCCCGTTTTTTTGGAACACGCCTCTGGATTATAAATACTAATACGCTTGTATAATTGTACATTTTTCAAAACATTTCTCTCTTGATTACGGTCAAAATTGTGATAAAATATTTTATGCTAAATTTTAAAACGTTTCTTTTACCCCTGAGCGTACCGGTTGTTTTATTTTTACTGTATCTTTTTTACCTGCTCCAGATCAGCAGCGTCAAAGAACAGTCGCTGCAACGGCTTGAACACGCCCATACCCTGGCAAACCATCTGATAGAACAGAAAAAACAAAGCGCGCTTTCATTGAGTATTTTACTGGCCAATGACAGGGGTTTGCTTGAAAGCTACCGGCAAGACAGCCGCCAGGCAACATTTGATCTTTTACGAAATAAACTGCACAATATCAGCACGGGCCAAAATATCAAATACGAAGTCCAGCTTCACGACCAAGAGATGCGCACCTATATAAGAAGCTGGGATTATAATATCACCGGCGTCAAACTCTCGGCTTTTCGCAAAGGGGTGGTCAGGGTACATGAGAGTAAAAAACCGCTCAGTTCGATCGAACTTGGCAAACGCCTCAACATCAAGGCGATATCGCCCATGTTTGAGAAAAAAGAGTATATCGGCTCGGTAGAGGTGATCACGGGGTTTGAAAATATCACACGTATTTTCAACCAAAGGCAGATCGGCTTTTTTGTCCTGCTGCACAAATCTTTTGCCCCCATTGCGATCAATCTGCCAAATCCCCGTCCCGTAGGCCGGTATCTTATTGCCAATAAGCTTGAGAGTACGCTGCATCTTTCCCGGCTGCAAAACCTGCGCCTGCCAAAAGAAGACGCTTACGGATACGCTCAGGAGGGCAACCTCATGTATAGCTATTTTCAACTCAAAGATATAAAAGGCAGGAAACTGGGCTATATTATCAACACCGTCACCATCGATCCTTTCGGACTTGGAATATAAAGGAAACGCATATGAAAATACTGCTGCTTGAAGATGATTTTGATTACAAAGAAAGTATTCAGGAGTTTTTAGAAAGCTTAGGCTATGAAGTGGACGCTTTTGACAACGGCGATGAAGCCTTTGACGCGATCTTTGAAAAAACCTACCATATCCTGCTGCTGGATATCAGGGTCCCCGGTATGAACGGTTATGATATCGTTCAGAGTATCAAAAAAGAAAACATTACGATTCCGGTGATCTTTCTAACCTCCCTGACTGATATCAACAATCTCTCCCTTGGCTACGAACTGGGCTGCGATGATTACTTAAAAAAACCTTTTGCTCTTAAAGAGTTGCAGTACCGCCTGGCCCACCTGTGCAAACTCTACTACTACGGCCAAAACAGCAGACTGCTTAAACTTGCGGAGGGGTTTTTCTGGGATGAAGAAAAATCCCTCCTGTATGATGTAAACCAAAATCAGGTTGGCCTGAGCAGACACCAGCAAGAGGTCGTATTTACCCTTATCAGCCGCGCAAACACCTTTGTCAGCATAGATCAGCTCAAAGACACGGTCTGGGAAGAGTGCTATATCAACGACGTGGATGTACGCATGTGCATTGCCAATATCCGCAAAAAAACATCTAAAACATTCATTCAAAGCAGGCGGGGTTATGGATACAAAATCACCACCGGTTAAAAACAACTTTTTCCTGCTGGTCTTTGGCTATGTCGCTCTTATCTTTACGGTTACGGCCATTCCTTCGTATCTGTACTTTCAAAACGCGTATGACCAGCACAAACGCGCAAAACTGGCCGAGCTTCACACCCACGCCGATACGTTGAAAAAGGGCCTTCACAGCCCGGGTGTGTATCATTTTCCCCGCTCGCTGCTGCTGCATGCGGGGTTGTATAATACAAAGGGACACTTAACCGCCAGCGACGACGCCGGCCTTTTTAGCGACAACCTGAAAAATTTGGCAAAAAATGAAGCGTTTTATTACTATACCATGAAGCTGCCAAAACCAAAGGCGGGGATACAAACGATTGTTACGGCCACGCCCAAAAACACCGATACCATCACGCTTAAGCTTCTGCTGGTTGGAACCAGTATCTTTTTATTTATCCTGCTAAGCAGTTATTTTGTCTTTCGCTCGGCGATTGCACCCTATGAACGGATGAACCGCTATTTAGACGCTTTTTTCAACGACGCCATGCATGAGCTTAAAACCCCCCTTGGTGTGATCGGGTTCAATCTGGAACTGCTGGAACAAAAGCAGCCGGGCCAAAAAGAGATCAAACGAGCGATGAACGGGGTAAAGGGATTGCAGTTTATCTACGAAGATATCGAGTATATGATCAAGCATAAACATATCGACTACGCGCCCCAGCTGCTTGATATATCCAGCTTTATTTTGCACCGGCTGGAGTTTTTTGACTCCTTTGCCAAAGCCAAAAAGATACGCCTTGACGCCCATATCGCCAAAAACCTCTGTATTGATTTTAACAAGGTGGAACTGCAGCGCATCGTGGATAACACCCTCTCAAACGCGATCAAATACTCTAAGCCAAAAACCATGATCACCGTGCAGCTGTATCAAAATCAGGCGGATAGAATACTTTTTAAAGTCAAGGATTACGGCAGCGGGATCAAGGATACAAAAAGCATTTTTAAACGCTACAGCAGAGAAGATACGATCCAGGGCGGTTTTGGCATCGGACTGAGCATCGTTAAAACCATCTGTGACAAAAACGGCGTGGAAGTGACGGTCAACTCCGCACCTAAGCAGGGAGCGGAGTTTATCTACTCCTTTACTCCTGCCAGGTAGTTGGCAAAATAGGCAGCAAGCTCAGGCTTTTGTTCCATCTTGCGGTAGCGGTATATCTTTTTGTACAGAATATACTTTTCAATGATATTAAGCCCGGCAAGCTTCTCATACAGTTCCATCACAAACGCCGCGTCCGTTGCTATCAGCTGGTGTGAAACCTTCATAAACTCCAGTCCCATCTGTTCCACCTGCTCAATACAGGTCAGTTCCAAAGACGACTCAATCAAAAACTCCAACTGCTGTTGATCAAAATCCCTGTCAATATCTTTGAGGTAGTGCTGCAACAAGATATTGATCTCTTTGTTTCTGTCGCTGTTATAATCAGCGTTTTGGAGGTATTTATACAGTTTTGGTTTGCTCTTTTTCCAGTTATACAGCGTGCCAAGCTGCACTTCAAAACGCTGCGTAATCGCTTTGTTGCTTAGCATTTACAACGTTCCAAGCACGTTAATACCCGCATCCTCAAGCGCCTGCAGCGCCTCGGCCGTTTTGCTTGGCGTGACTTTGAATACAAACGCGCCTTTGCGGGTATTGCTTAGGGTATAGGTATATTCGATATTGATTTTATTTTCAGACAGCACCCGCACCACGGTATTAAAACTGCCCACAAAATCATCGATACTAACGGCAAGTACCCGGGTCATTTTGTGCGAAAAGCCCGCTTTATCCAGGATTTGGCCCGCTTTTTGGGGATCATCCACGATCAGACGAAGCAGTCCGAAGTCGCTGGCATCGGCCAGGTTGATCGATTGGACCGAAATACCGTTTTTGCTCAAAAGCCCCGTGACCTCGGTGAGTTCACCCATCTTGTTTTCTATAAATATTGACAGCTGCGTATGTGTTTTCATGATTACTGCTTTCCTTACTGGTTTCGTTTGTCAATGATGCGCACGGCTTTACCCATGCTTCGCTCGATACTGCGCGGTTCCACAAGCTTGACCGCGGCGTTGATATAGAGGTTGTTCAGCAGCGCGCTTTGGATATCTTTTCGGATACGCTCAATCTCTGCGATGTTGTCACTGACGATTTCATCGCTGATTTCGACCATAATTTCAAGCTTATCCAGGTGCCCCTTTTTATCCGCCACGATCTGATAATTCAGCGTCACGCCCTCGGCGTTTGCGATGACGTGTTCAATCTGGGAAGGATAGACGTTAACGCCGTTGACAATAAGCATATCATCGGCTCTGCCCACGATCGATTCCATGCGCTGCATCGTACGCCCGCAGCCGCAGGGCCGGCTGACAATAGAGGTGATATCCCCCGTTCTGTAG
>CAYUAC010000031.1:0-18041 GCA_964442515.1 uncultured Campylobacterales bacterium
AATTGACAATAGCGTCCAGATTGAACCGTATGCGTTTGTACGCGGGAACGGCGGATTTGCTCTGGGTTGTGACGGTTTTGTCTGTGCCTTCCCCGCTCATACGGACAAAAGGGTCCTCGACCTGATCGATCTTTGTTTTTGCCACCGTCACCCTCGGCTGACTGATAACAGATACCACTTGATCGATCTCTTTGATCAACTCCTCATTATTGCCCCATGCCAGTGACAGTGTCACCGCACTCAGGATGATAATCTTTTTCATTGGCTAAACCCCCAAACCGATACTTTAAACGCGCCGCCGATCGTCTGTCCCGCCTGCAGCTGCATTCCGTAGACGTCCACGAGCAGTTGGCTTTGTTCAATCGTGGCTAAAAAGTTCAGCATCTGGTTAAAATCGGCTTTACAGTCGATACCGATTTCAAGTACGTGGCCAAACTCCCCGTCTCCCTCGATAAACCTGTTATCAATAGAGGTGATTTTCACATCATTGTCGTGTGCTTTTTGCGTTATGGAATCGATAAATTCCGACCATGATTCCTTGTTGAACAAAATATCGGAAATCTTTACCATCTGCGAATCGATATAATCAGACCCGTCGTTTAATGAAGCGATCGATTCTTTTAAATTGTCAATCTCCCCCTCAAGCACCTTGACCCTGTACATTTTATCGCCGTTGACCGTGAGGCGGTCCATCGTCGCCTGAAGATTCTGGATGGAGTTGACCGTCTTTTCATACTGCTGCTTGGAATCGGTATACATTTTCGTTGTTGCCGGGATAACGATCTCTAAAGCGATATAGCCGATAACAAAAACCGGCAACAGCATGATTAGGTAGCTTTCGGTAGTTTTTTTATTCTCGAAAAACGCGTCGAGCCGGCCGAGTGTATCGGCTATGGAATCTGCTAAACTATTCATTGATACGCACCTCTACATCTGATGTATACATATTGCTTTTCTCATCCAAAGCGATCCGCTCAATCGAAATGGATTCGACCTGTTTTCTGTTGCTTGTGACATATTTGATAAATTCAGTGATTTTCTTATCGCTTTTGCTCTGCAGCGTTAAAACATACGTGTTTTTATCAGAAACGATATCGGAGACGCTGATATTTTTAGTATTGAGATCCTTTGCCAGCATATACAGCGTATCGGACTTGAGGATATACTCTCTTTTTTTACTGGCAATCGTTTCCAGGGATTTTGTTTTCTGCTCAAAGCGGTCTTTGGCTTCCTGTTCCAGAGACAGCAGTCTCTCTTTTTCTTTTGTTTTCTGCGCTATCTGTTTTTGTATGGAGTTGACTTCCTGCTGCAGCTGCATTCTGGTATCGTTTTTGATACCGTGCATAATGTCATAATACTGACTCATTCCCCCGTGAAACAGCGGCAGCGCGGCTGCCAACACGATCGCGGCGGAAACCGTGAGAATAAACTGGCCGCTTTTGCGCAGGTAAAAAGGCGGCGGCCTGAAAAAAAGCGTAAAGTTGCAATCCATATGCTCATCGCTGTTTTCAAACTCTTCAAGCGTATGCAGGGCCATGAGGTAATGCATCTGATCGATAAACCAGGATTCGGTATTGATATCGTAGTTAAAATCAAACTCGTTTGGCATCATGCCAAGGTAGGTTTTTGCGTACTCTTCAACACCGATGATGTTGCCCAGGATCGAACCGATATAGAGTTTATCGATCTGTTTGACATTGAAGGCTCTTTTAAAATAGATATTGATGTCATTGAGGTGCATAAACACTTCACCGAAAATCTTCATGAAGTTTCGCTGCTTGGCGTTATCTAAGGATTTGACCCCTTCATTTTCCAGACTCTGGTAAAAATCGGACAAATCCACCCGCTCACCGATAAGCGAACAGTACTGTTCATAAATATACTCAAGCGAGTACTTGATCGATTTGGAATACAGGTACCGGCCGTCTTCGTAGTAAACGACAAAAGCATCTTTTTTCGTAAAGTACAAAAAACAGTCTACGCCGGATTCGGCAATAATCTCTTTTTTGTAAATTTGACGAAAAAGCAGCGGTGCAGGGACGATATTGTCGATAAATTTCGTTTTGTCGACAATTTCGCTGAAAAGCTCGTTGATCGTCTCGGGTTCGGTGACAAAGACGTTAAAAATTCGGTTGTCTTTATCGGCCCGGGTATATTCTTCGACAAATTCGATCTTGTATTCCACGCTTTGATCCAGCCCGAGTTCCTCATACGCTTTAATCTCAATCGCATCAGCGATATCGGCGTCGTCGATATTGAGGCTCAGCTCAATCGTGGCGGTAATAAAATCCTTGGGGTACAGCAAAGAGATATAATAGCTTGAACTGTCATACGAGAGTTTCTCGATACGCTGCAGTTCCGAGTTTTGGAGCCTGTAATTCTCACCCGAATAGGGGTTTAGAGTAACGATTTTGTCAAACTTTTCTTTTTTCATGCTACTAGCTTTCCCGTCTTATTAAACTTTAATCTACTATATAGCCAACATCGGCTAAGAGGTCTTTTTGTTTAGACCAACCCTTTTTTACCGAAACCATCAGATCCAGATGAATCCGCTTTTGCGAAAACTCCTGCAGTTTTCTGCGCGCACTGGCCCCGATTCTTTTGATCGTTGCCGCGTTTTTTCCGATCACCATCCCCTTTTGGGACGGTTTTTCGACAATTACGGTCGCATATACCCGGTCCATATCCTCCTTTTCATCGATCTTTTCGATAAGCACGTCGCTTTCATAGGGCAGCTCGTCACTGAGCTGATCAAAGATCGCTTCCCTGATAAGCTCTTTATAAATATCCCGGATCGTCGCTGTCGTGGCAAAATCGGATTCATACAAAAACGGGGAAGCGGGCAGGTGCTTGGCCACGGTTTTGAGCAGATGGTCCCTGCTGCCGCTTTGTTTGATACTGACAGGCACCACTTCCAAAAAGTGTTCGCCGTATCCGTTCAAAGCATCCAGCTTCTGCAAAAGAACGTCGTTGCCGACCTCGTCAACCTTGGTCAGGACGACGATATGATCTTTGTTATAGCGCAGGAATTTTTCATACTCGGTAAAATCATCATGCACAGGCTGTAAAAACAGCGTCAGGTCGCAATCGCCCATAGCTTTGATCACTTCCTCCATCATGAATTGATTGAGCAGTTTTTCTCGCTCGTGGATACCGGGGGTATCGACATAGATCTGCTGGGTATTTTCATACTCGATGATGATATTCATGCGTTTTCTGGTAGCTTGCACCTTTTTTGAAACCATCGCCAGCTTTTGACCGGCCAGGAAATTCAAAAGCGTACTTTTGCCCGCGTTGGGACGTCCCAGAACAGCGATAAAGCCGGCTTTGGTTTCGGTAGTGTGTTCCATCATCATCCTTTAGAGTATATACCGCGTGACATCTTCGTCATCAATAATCTTGGAAAGTTTGCTTTCAACCAGCTGTTTATCCACCAGATAGGTTTCTCCCGCCCTGTCTTCTGCTTCAAAACTGATTTCGTCAATAATCTTTTCCATCACCGTATGCAGGCGTCTGGCCCCGATATCCTCGGTTTTTTCATTGGCTTTGTACGACATCTGCGCGATGGTTTCCAAAGCTTCCTCGTCAAACTCCAGCTTCACGTCTTCTACCCCAAGCAGCGCAATATACTGCTTGATCAGCGAATTCCTGGGTTCGGTGAGGATTTTGTGCAGCGCATCCCTTGTTAAGCTGTCAAGTTCCACGCGCAGGGGAAAACGTCCCTGCAATTCGGGGATCAGATCGCTGGGTTTGCTGACGTGAAACGCGCCTGCGGCGATAAAGAGGATATGGTCGGTTTTGATCATGCCGTGTCTGGTGGAGATACTGCTGCCTTCCACGATCGGAAGCAGGTCACGCTGGACGCCCTCCTTGCTGGGATCGGCGTTGGCGCTGTTTTTGGCGCCCACCGCGATCTTATCGATCTCGTCGATAAAAACGATCCCGCCGCTTTGGACGCGGTGCAGGGCTTCTTCTTTGAGCGCGTCTTCATCAAGCAGTTTGTGGCTGGCTTCTACCCGCAGGCTTTTTTTGGCTTCTTTGACGCTGACCTCTTTTGTTTTGGGTCCCCCGCTCATTCCCGAAAACATATTGGAAAGGCTTTCTTGCATCTTCATCATCTCCGGGGGCATATTGCCCGATTCGGGCGTCTCCATCTGCATCTTGGGCAGATCGATACTGATGATGCGGTCATCAAGTTCACCTTTTGCCAGCTTTTCCTCCATCTTCGCAAAACTCTTGTCGTATTCGCGCTGCTTTTCTTCGCTGGCCCCTTTTGGTAGCGGGGGCAGCAGTTTTTCCAGAATGCGGTTTGTCACGTAGGTGTCGATCTTTTCCCGGTTGGATTCGTCATACTCGCTCCGTACCAGATTCATCGATACCGAAACAAGGTCTCTGATCATACTTTCCACATCACGGCCGACAAAACCCACTTCGGTGTATTTGCTGGCTTCGACTTTAATAAAGGGCAGGCCCATCATCCTGGCCAGCCGTCTTGCGATCTCGGTTTTGCCCACCCCGGTATTGCCTATCATCAGGATGTTTTTGGGAATAACGTCGTTTTGAATCGATTCGTCAAGCTGCATCCGCCTGTAACGGTTTCGAAGTGCCACGGCGATCGTTCTTTTGGCGTCATCCTGCCCGATAATATATTCGTTTAAAAAATTCACGATCTGTTTTGGCGTCATTTCATGCATACTCATTTACTTGTTTTCCTTTGTCGTTTCTAATGTTTTTATATTGGTATTGGTATAGATACACAGTTCTCCCGCAATCTGCAGGCTTTCTTCCACCAGGCTCTGATCATCCAGATTCCCGTGGCGTTCCAGCGCCCTGGCGGCTGATATGGCATAATTGCCGCCGCTGCCGATGGCCGCGATCTTGCCGTCTTCGGGTTCAACCACGTCGCCGGTGCCGCTTAAGATAAAGATATGATCCACACTCAACACGATCATCATCGCTTCAAGCTTGCGCAGATACTTGTCTTTGCGCCACGCTTTTGAAAATTCGACGGCACTTTTAAGAAGATCGCCCTTTTGGTTTTGCAAAATCTCTTCAAACATGTCAAAAAGGTTAAACGCATCAGCCGTACTGCCGGCAAAACCGCCCAGCACTTCTCCCCCGTGCAGCGAACGGATTTTTGTCGCGTTGCCTTTGAGTACGGTATTGCCAAACGTCACCTGTCCGTCGCCGCCGATAACGGCTTTGTCTTTGCCTTTGTATCCCAGTATCGTCGTTGCTTCAAACATCGCTTGCCTCTACGTTGAGTTTCAGCTGCGCGTGGATGCCGTGGCCCAGTTTCACGTCAATTTCAAAGATGCCGGTACTTTTGATGTTTTTGGCCATATTGAAATTTTTCTTGTCCACGTCCAACCCGTGCTGCCGGTGTAACGCCTGCGCGACATCTTTTGATGTAACGGCCCCGAAAAGCGCGCCGTTCTCACCAAGCTTTTTCGTGATCGTAACGGTTACGGTTTCAAGCTTGTTTTTAAGCTCGGTAAGCCGGTCGATCTCGTTTTGCGTTTGTATCCGCAGACGCTCCTGTTCCTCTTCCCACTGGCGCATTACTTCGTCAGTGGCTTTTTTGGCAAAACCCTTCTTGATTAAAAAGTTTTGACCGTAGCCGTCTTTGACCTCTTTGATCTCGCCGGCTTTACCCAAAGACTTAACATCTTTGATTAATAATACTTTCATTATACTCTCCTTGTCTTAAACTTTGTTGAAGTTGCGCAGATAAAACTAGATTTTATATCTAATGCTTAAAAAAGTAACAGCAAAAGGCCTTCTGTTTGGCCTTTGCCGTATTTGCATTCTATCAAAAATTTGATAAAATTATCTCGGATATTAAATAATGTATATGAGAGGAATGAATGTTTATTGACTATAAAGTTGAGGATTTAGATCAGTTTATACCGAAGCTGCAAACGCTTTTACAGCAAAATGAAGAAATAATCGAAACGCTTTTAGAACAAAAGCCCTACTCCTACACGCACCATGTCAAACCCATGGAAGATTTGGAGGAAAAACTGGACCGCTTTTTTGCCCCCCTCAGTAATGAAAACGGCGTCAACGCCACGGAGGAAGTGCAAAAAGTTTACGCTGAGGCTTTAGGATATTTAAGCAAATATTACAGCAGATTGACCCAAAACGAGAAACTGTTTGCGATGTTAAAAGAGGTCAGAAAAGACCCTTCGTTAAACGCGCAGCAAAAGCATCTGCTGGATCAGGAACTGCTTGGTTTTGAACTCAGCGGCGCCGACCTTGACCCAAAAGAGAAAAAGCAGATGGAAAAGATCGATCTGCGCTTGAGCGAACTGGGCAACGAGTTTGGTAAAAACCTGCTGCAAGCCACAGACGCGTTTGAGATGGAGGTAGACAAGGCCGACCTTGGCGATATGCCCCAGGATGACGTCGAAGCGGCCAGGGATGAAAACGGCCGCTACATCTTTACGCTGCAGATGCCCAGTTTTATCGCGTTTATGACCTACAGTCCCAACAGAAGCCTGCGCGAAAAAATCTACAAAGCCTACACCACCAGAGCGCCCGAAAACGCGGCGATCATCGATGAGATTTTGCGCCTGCGCGAACAAAAAGCCAAACTGCTGGGTTACGACAACTTCGCCCAGGTTTCCATCGCGGACAAAACGGCCGGCAGCGTCGATGAAGTCAACGGCTTTTTAGACACCATCGCGCACAAGGCTTTCCACGGCGCGCAAAAAGAGCTTGAAGCGCTGCAAGAGTTTGCCGGAGGCGGCTTGGCCAGCTATGATTTTGCCTACTACAGCGAAAAATACAAAAAAAAGCTTTATGACTACAGTGAAGAGCAGATCAAACCCTATTTTGAACAAGAAAGCGTGGTCAACGGGTTGTTTGCGCTTTTGGATGAACTCTTCGGTATCAAGTTTGTTGCCGTAGACGCACCAGCGTGGCACGAAAAAGTCAAGGTATATGACGTTATCGACGGTGATGACATCAGCCGGCTTTATCTGGATTTAGAAAGCCGCAAGGGCAAACGAGGCGGCGCATGGATGGCGGATTTTCAAACCCGCTTTATTGATGCCAAAAACGATCTGCAGCCCGCCTCTGCTTTTGTCGTCTGCAACTTTGCCCCCTCAGGCAAGAATGCACCCTCCCTGCTGCGCCATGATGACGTGGTAACGCTTTTTCACGAAATGGGCCATGCCCTGCACCACATCTTAAGCAGGGTGGATGAAAGAGGCGTCAGCGGTATCCACGGAGTGGCGTGGGACGTGGTCGAATTCCCCTCGCAGTTTCTGGAAAACTTTGCCTATGAACCCTGGGTATTGCAGCGTTTTGCCAGACACTACAAAACGGGAGCGGCCATTGAGCAAAAACTGTTGGAAAAGATCAAAGAGAGCAAAAACTTCCTGGCCGCTTTGGGGCTTATGCGCCAGCTGGAGTTTTCCAAGTTTGATTTTTTGCTGCACCAGAAGCTGTATCAGGCCCGGGAGGTCCAGCAGCTGCTTGATCAGGTAAGACAGCAGACCGCTCTTATCAAACCGCCCCGTTACAACAGATTCCAGCACGGTTTTGCCCATATCTTCGCAGGCGGCTACAGCGCGGGATACTACAGCTACAAATGGGCCGAAGTGATGAGTGCGGACGCCTTTTTTGCCTGCGTGGACAAAGACGGTATCGCGTCACAAAAAGCCAGGGATTATAAGAAATGGATTTTGAACAAAGGAGGCAGTGAAAATATGAGTACGTTGTATCACAACTGGCTGGGCAAGGATTTCAGTACCGATTCGCTGCTGAGGCTGTACGGAATCGAATAATGTATTACAGTGATCCGCAGTTTTGGTTCTGGCTGCTGTTTTGGGGGATTGTGCTGACCTATATCTGCTGGGGGATCGCTTTTTCTTTCCAGGCGCTGTTGCTGCTTAATGATGTAAAAGGAGCCAAAGAATGGGTAAAACGCTGGTACAGTCTCAGAAGCTTCAGACGAGAACTGATCGCGTTTTATCCCATGATCCAGCTGTTTTATCTGTTGCTGGAAGTGATTCCGCATCTGGTACTCAAAGACAAACTGATCAGCTTCAACCCCCACGTTATCTGGCAGCGGGCTTTGGAAGTACTGGGGGATTAAAGCTTTTTCTTCCCCCGCTTTACGCTTCGCTGCAAAATCCCCATATAAAAACGGGTAATAAAGCGCTTAAGCAGATACGCACTGTAACCTTTGATCACGACTCTGCCAAAGAGCGTGCCCACCGCGTATTTCCCCCCAAGGGCGATAAAATAACCGTAAATCCTTGGTACTCTTTTTTTCATCCTGTTGCCGCGGACTAAACGCAAAATATTGCCCGCACAGAAAAGTCCGGCCTGTTCGGCACTCTGGGCCGTGGGAGAAACATCGCCGTTTTCATCCCTGATATGGGCGACATCGCCGATGGCAAAGACGTTGCGGCTGCCGCCGATGCGAAAGTATTCATCCACTTCGTACTGGCCAAAACGGTTTTTTTCTTTCCCGTCCTCAAAACTCATCGCCCGGATGCCGCCGGTAAAGATCATAAAATCAAACTCTATCGTTTCGCCGCTTTTTAACTGCAGCGAATTTTGATCCACCGACTGGATAAACGAATCGGTTTTTACCTCGATTCCCAGCTTCTTCAGTCGGCGGCCGGTATCTTCTATGACGCGCGTATCCATCTCAGGCAGGATGGAGGGAGCCGCGTCAATCAGCGTTATGGAAAAACGTTCGCAGCCCATACCGATGAGGGAAAGATACTGGCGCAGGATATATGCCATCTGCGCGGCAATCTCCACGCCTGAAAGCCCCGCTCCGCCCACGACGATATTAAACTCTTTCACCGAACAATCCTCTTTGGTGATATACTCATATACCGTCTTTTCAAAACGCTGCTTGAATTCCAGAGCCCGGATCAGCGTTTTAACGCCGTTGGAGTTTTCTTTCAGCCCCGGAATAAAACCGGGAAAGTTAGTCTGGGCTCCCGTGGCGATGATGAGATAATCATACCCGAAGCTGTCGTTTTTGGTCACAACACGGTTGGCTTCATGCTCATACCCGACCACCTGATCAAAGACAAAAGCGACATTATCCCCGACGCCTTTGCAGTACGCCTGCAGATCGATACTCATATCCGCAATCGAACAGTTGTTGCCGATAAAATCATACGCTTCTGTTTGCAGGTAGTGGTATCCGTTTTGATCAATCAGCACAACATCGACCTCTTTGTCCGCCAGCCGGGCGACCGCTTTTAACCCGCCGTATCCGCCCCCGACGATAACGATTTTGGGACGGGTTGTACTTTTTTGTCCATCAGCCACGCATTTGCCGTGGTAGCAGCTGTTTAACATCGATCAGCTTTCAGGGATTTCGTTGACAAATTTCACAAAACGTTCATCTTCCCTGATATAGTCAAAACTCTTTTCCGTTTCGATATCGTTAAGCAGGCTGGGACTGAGCGTCACGGCGGCGGAAATATCGCTGATCGCGTTTTCTACGTTTTGCAGCTCGGCATTGACGCAGGCCCGCTGCCAAAAGGAATACGCGTAACTGTCATCGATCTCTAAGGCCTGATTGCTCAAATTCAGCGCCCACTCCTTTTCTCCAAGATCCAGTACCGCGTCGGCTTTATAAGTGAGTGCTTCGACGTTGTTTGGATCAAGGGCTAAAATCTGATCGTAGATATCGACTTTTGCCTGGATATTGTCTTCAAGCTGGCTTCGGCGCCACAGCGAGTGGATCTGGTTGGAGCGGTTGATGCGCTCCTGGTTTTCAATAATCTGGCGTGACCTGGTCTGCATCTCGTCTTCGACGGCTTTAAGCTTTTTTTCGTAATTTTCCACGATCTTTTCCACCCGCTGCTGTACGATCACCTTGGTCTGCTGCCTGATATCCTTCACGCTTTTCCAGCCAAGCAGTGCCACCAGCGATCCGATAGCAGTCAGCATAAAAAAGATATTATTAACCGTGTTGGTCACATACGTCATGGCCCGGTCGCTGACTTCAAGCTTGGAGTTTGCGATCTTCTCCGTCATCTGGGCACGCAGATTCTGCTGCTGGACGCGCAGGTCCTTGATCTCATCGATCATGTAGCGTTCAATGAAGGGATTGTACAGCGGTTCCTCCAGGTTTTCTATCTTTTCCTGCGTCTTTTCATCCAGCCGCTGCTGGGTATTTTGATCTTCATCGGCATATGATAAAGACAGCGTGATACAACAAAGTAGTAGGGATAAAACGAGCGTTCTCACTGCGGGGGCTCCTGTGTATGAATTTTTCATGATTGTATAACAGATTGGCTTAGTCTTTAGATATAGCCGCGTATTTTATACCAGACAAGTCCGAGATATTCATGCAGCGCGGCTTCAGTTGCGGCGATATTGCCGCCTGAAAGATCAAACCAGTTAATGTGCCGGCCGTATGCGTGATCGGTGGGCGCGGCAACGGGATCAAGCCCCATCTTCGCAAAGATTGCCGCGGCTCGGGGCATATGCACGGCACTGGTTACCAGCGCAAACGTACTTTGTTCAAAGCGCGCGCCAAAGGTTTGCGCCTCTTGAAAGGTATCCCGGGGGTTTGTAAAGGTGATTATATCTTTTGGTTCGATCCCGAGGGCGATCGCGGTTTGCTTTTGTACCGACGCGTGGGGTGTTTTGTTGACATGGCCGCCGTAACCTGAGACGATCAGTTTGGCGCCGGGATTGTTTTTATACACCGTTATTCCCTCGGCCAAACGCTTTAGCGCCGTGTCTGAGGGTTTGGCGCTTTGCGGCAGAAACCCGCCTTCACTCTGGCCGTGGCCCAGAACAAAAACATAATCAACGGGGGTATCTGAAGTATATTTCGGATACTGCTTTTGCAGCGGCGTACTGACAGCGTAGGCAAAAGGTTGCCAGCTGCATACAAACAGCAGCGCCAGAGCCGTAAACCCGACCCTTTTGGCGGCTTTGTATCTTCGCAGATACCATAAAAGGCCGCCGATTCCAAGCAGAACGAAGATAAAAGGGATCGGCATCAAAAAAAAGGAGATGCCTTTTTTCAGCCAAAACCCCATCTATACTGCTACAGGCGTTCGCAGCGCTCATCTTTAAACGCAACCTCTTCGGCTTTTTCCAAAAGTTCAACCGCGCCGCGCTCTGTCATATACGCCGCCATTTGAATCCCGAGGTCTCTGGCTTTGCCATAGGGCTTTTGCATCGTGTGTTCAAGCAGGTTGGTCCCATCAGGCAGGCCGACGATTGCTTTAAAAACCACATCCTCACCCTGCACGCTCGCGTGGGCGGCGATGGGAACAGAACAGCTGCCCCCAAGCTTGCGCACAAAATCTCTTTCGATATTGGCGCAGTATTGGCTGACTTCGTCATTCAAGCTTGCAGCAATCTGTTCCAATTCGCTGTCGCCTGCGACGATTTCGATACCAAGGGCGGCCTGGCCCATGGGAGGCAGCATCACCTCGTGGGCAACGGGCTTGGCGTAGGGAACGTCTTTGAGCAGATCCAGCCGCTTCATCCCGATATAGGCTAAAATAATCGCGTCGTATTCGCCTCTTTTGAGCTTTGCCAGTCTGGTATTGACGTTGCCCCGCAGGTTTTTAACCTTCAGATCGGGCCGGCGCTTGAGAATCTGCATCCGCCGGCGAAGACTCGTACTGCCCACCACCGCACCGCTTGGCAGATCGTCCAAATCCTTATACTTATGTGATAAAAAGACGTCTCTGTCATCCTGCTTTTTGGTAATGGCTGCCAGCTTCAATCCCTCTGGCATCGACGTGGGCACGTCTTTGAGACTGTGCACGGCGATATCGGCGTTTCCTTCAAGCATCTCATCTTCAAGTTCTTTGGTGAAATGGCCTTTGCCCCCGATCAGGGCCAGAGGCTTGTCTAAAACCTTGTCACCCTTGCTGGTGATCTTGACGATTTCAACCTTTATACCCTCATAACGCTTTTGCAGCTCATCCCGGATATGGTAAGCTTGCCAAAGTGCCAGGTTACTGGCGCGTGTGGCGATTCGTACCGTTTTCATAACACTCCTATTGCAGCAGATTTTGCAGTTTTTGGCGCGACTTGTCCATCTTGCCGTCCACAAAGATCGTGGGTGTTCCGCGCACGCCTGCCTCGTTTGCCATCTTTTTATCTTTTTGCAAATGGTTTTGCACGCTTTGTTTTTCAAGATCGCTTTGTTTCAGATCGCTGCCAAGGATCGAATTGACAACTTCAAGCGCGTTTTTGGGATCTTTTGCTTTTTCAAACAATCCCTGATCTTCTTTAAACGCGTTGTAAACGATATATTCGACATTTTCCATCCCTTTTTGCGTTGCCGCGATCATAGCCAGTGAAAGGGGCTTTGCGCTTTTGTGAAAAGAGAGGGGGAAGTGGTAATAATACAGATCGATACTGTCGTTTTCTTTCATACGCTCCATCGCTTCAGGCGCGAATTTTACGCAGTAGGGACACACCGGATCACTGAATACGACCACTTTATGCTCGCTGTCGCCGTCGCCGTATACGAGGTTGTCCTCATCGTAATACTCCTGCGACAGTGTGGGCTGAAGCTGATCCTGGACGCTTTGTTTGTAATCTTCGCCGCTGTCAAGATTGCTCAAATCTCTGGTGATGAAAGTGCCGTCGGTAAAGATCAAATCCTTGCCCGCCTGCTGCTGCCCTTTCATCGTCACTTCAAGATCAATCACATACGCTTTCCAGCCTTTATCCAGTTCAATAACTTTGGAAATTTCCATATTTTCAATACTGACCTGCTGGCCTACGGTCTTTTGTTCAAAATCCAGTACTTTCTGTTCTACACTCTTTGCCTGCAGACTAACGCTTATCAGTGCTATGACGGTCAAGCACTTCAACATCAATGATTTCATCATCTTCTCCTTTTTTGGTAAATGGATCAAACTCCTGTGTGGTATCGGGACTGTTTTTGGTTTTTAAATGCAGTATTTTTCTGGCAAAAAAGTTTGCAAATTTTTCAAACTGCAGCAGCAGCCCCACGATATCGGTAAAAAACCCCGGAACGATCAGCAAAATAGCCCCGACGATGGAGGCGAAATTCATCCGCTGAAACTCCTGCATACTCATCTGGGCTTGCGATACGGCCTGCAGGTTTTCGCGCAGCGAATACTGGAAACTGGAGATAATAAAAATCCCCACCACGGCACTGAATAAAATTTCAACGAAGGTTAAAAGTCCGCCGATATTGGAAGCAATCGCAACCGATACCAGCGTTTCTATAAACAGATAGAGTAAAAAAAGCGGCATTTACACTCCCAAATGATTGAGTATTTCCTCTACGGGAACTTCTATTTTATCAAGGTTGGTTCTGTTGACCACTTCCACGATGCCCTCCTGGGCTCTTTTGCCGATGATGACGCCGTAAGGGAAGCCGACGAGTTCGAAATCTTTCATCTTGGCTCCAAACCGGTCTTTTCTGTCGTCTAAAATAGTATCGATCCCGTTTTCTCTGAGTGTATCATAGATTTGTGTACCAAGGGTTAACTGCTCCTGCTTTTTAGCGTTTGCGATAATGACATTGACGCTAAACGGAGCCGTGGCATGGGTCCACTTGCAGCCTTTGTCATCATGGTTTTGTTCAATCACCGCAGCGATCAAACGGCTGACGCCGATCCCGTATGTACCCATCTCAAAGGGTCTGGCTTTGCCGTTTTCATCCAGAAACGTTGCTTCAAGGGGTTTGGAATAGGTCGTTTCAAGCTGAAAGATATGCCCGACTTCGATCCCTTTTTTATAATGCAGATGCCCCTTTTGGCATTTGGCACACACCTGCCCCTCTTTAACCTCTTTAAGATCGGCGGTGTCTTTGCAGGCAAACTGATCAAAGCTTGCGCCCACGTAATGGTACTCTTTTTCATTGGCCCCGACGATGCAGCACGATTCCTCTTTTAAGTCTTCATCAACGTAAACGGGTATTTTCATATCCACCGGTCCCATATAGCCTGCAACCAAACCTGCCTCTTTTAAATCCTGCTCGCTTGCCTCGGCCAGTTCCAGCGCTCCCGCGGCGTTGGCGGCTTTGGTTTCGCTGAGTTCCTCACTGCCGCGTAGGGCAAAAGCGACCAATGCTTCGCTCTGTTCATACACCGCTTTTTTCACAACGGTTTTCACCGCGTAATAAGGATCAACCTTGAAAAAGGTACTGACTGCTTCGATCGTAGCCGTATCCGGGGTATGGAATTTGGCAAAGTTTGCATCCATCCCGTCTTCCGGTTTGGCTGCAGGCATGGCGACCGCGGCTTCGACGTTGGCGCCGTAATCACACTTGTTGCATACCACGACCGTATCTTCGCCGCTGTCTGCAAGAACCATAAACTCTTTGCTGCCGCTGCCTCCGATTGCACCGCTGTCGGCTTCCACTACCCTGTAATCAAGGCCAAGACGGGTAAAAATCCTGCTGTACACCTTTTGCATATGCTCAAATTCACGCTTCATATCCTCTTTGTCCGCGTGAAAGCTGTAGCCGTCTTTCATCAAAAATTCGCGTCCGCGCATCAACCCGAAACGGGGTCTGATCTCATCGCGGAACTTGGTATTGATCTGATACAGATTCAAAGGCAGCTGCTTATAGCTGCTGACGCTGTCTTTGACCAGCTGTACCATCATCTCCTCATGCGTCGGGCCCAAAATAAAATCATTATCTTTTCTATCCTGAAACACCAGCAGTTCCCTGCCGTATTTACTCAGGCGGCCGCTTTTTTCCCACAGCGAGGCGGGCGTGACAAACCCCAGCTGCACTTCGCTGCAACCTGCTTTGTCCAACTCCTCTTTGATCACTGCCCTGATTCTGTCCTGAACGAGTTTGCCAAGGGGCAGCAGATTGTAAATCCCGCTGCTGACGTGCTGCATAAAGCCCGCCCGCAGCAGCAGCTTATGGCTTTGCAGTACCGCGTCCTTGGGCGTTTCTTTCAGGGTCGGTATTAAAAACTGTGAAAATTTCATTATTGCTTATCCTTTGTGGTTTCGGAATTTTGGGTAAGCGCGCACTTGGCATCGCTTTTTTCTCCGTCTAAATCTTTGAGTTCAAAAAAGCACTGCAGCGATTCGAGCATACTTTCGGTTTTTCCCTCTTTTGAAGCAGCCCGCAGATACCTGGTGGGATTATGCAAAAAGCGGTTGAAACTGCTTTGCATCGCTTTTTTGATGTTGGTTTCCAACTCTTTTGGCAGATACCCCTTGGCAAAACAGCGTGCCAGCTCATCTTCAACGGCTTTGTCTGCTTTCAGCCGCAGCTGCTTGATAAAAGGTTCTACGCTGAGTTCTTCCAGCCACTGGAAAAACCGGGTGGTATAACTGCTGACGATTTGATACGCCTGTTTGGCGTACTGCTGCCGCTGACTGACGTTTTTGGCAACGATCTGTTTTAAATCATCGACTTTGTATACGTATACCCCCTGCATCCGTATATCCTCGATATCGCCGGGTACGGCGATATCAAACAGATAACGCGTAAAAGAAACCGGCTGCAGCATCGCCTCCTGTATCACCGGGGCCGAGGAACTGGTTGCGGAAAACACCAGTTCACTTCGCTGCAGCAGTGCTTGAAGCTCATAGCTTCTGCACGGTACCACTCCCGCCTCAAAGCTTTTGGCAAAGGCTTTGGTTTTATTAAAATCTCTGGCCAGGACTTTGACATGCACCCCTTTTTTCAACAAATTGCGAATAGCGTGCGTACTCATCTCCCCCGCTCCCACGACCAAAGCGTTCTTGCCGCTCAGATCACCGGCTTTGTCCTGGGCCATCTCCACGGCGACACTGGAAATAGAAACCCGGTTTTTGGAAATAGAGGTCGCACTTCGCACCTGGGCTGCGCACTTGAAAGCAAAATGCATCACCCGTGCCAGTTTGGGACCGCAGTATCCCGTGTCATAGGCAAAACGGTACGCATCTTTAAGCTGCCCGGTAATCTGGGATTCGCCCACTACAAGACTGTCAAGCGAACTCATCACGCTGAAAAGATGGTGGATCGCCCCCTCGTCCTCATAGATTTCAGCCCGGCTTTGGACCGTACCCAGCCAAACGCCGGAAACCGAACTCATCGTCTCAAGGGCGTATTGTGTCGCATCATTTGGCCTGCTGGTGGAAAAAATCAGTTCTACGCGGTTGCACGTTGATAAAACGATGGATTCATTGATCGATGCATAATCGCTAAAACGTTTTAAAAGCTGCAGTTTTTTTTCCTCATCTTCCAGCGCCAGTTTTTCCCTGACGCTGATTTCACAACTTTTGTGCGAAAAACTGATGACTAAATAATGCATAATCTATACTCTTTCCGCATTGGCTGTAAAACTATCCTCATCTTCTTGCAGGCGGCCGTCGCTTTTACTGTGGCCTACCCTGATATAATCATTGAGTTCCTCTTTGTGTTTTTCAAACATATCCTCAAATTCGCTTTTAGAAGCCACCGAACCGTTTTCAAAAACATCTAAAAGGATATTGGAATTACCGATTACGGTCAAGTACTCCCTGCCCTCGTATTCCATAAGAACGATCTTGTTTTTGGAATCGATTACTTTTTGAAAGCGGATCGAAAACGCGGGCGCGCTGCTTTTTTTATAGCCGCTTTTTGGCATCAGCCAGCTGCCCCCTTTGGCAGAAACCTTTTTCTTTGCGATAAACAGCGTCACAGCGATCAGCAGCAGCACCGCAACCGTAATGATATAAGCCGGGCTCAGCTCTACCGGGTCTTTGGTCGTAAAGTCCAAAGACTTTTCCTGCGCCGCATCCTCGTCTGCCTGCGTCTTGGCATCGGTATCTGCCGCAGGCTGTTGCTTTTGGCCCGCATCCGCCACTACGCGCAGGCGCAGTCCGTAGCCGTCTGTGGTTTTGGCCGCCTGGACATCGATAGGCTTTTTTGGCACAAAAGCTACCCTCGTACTGCCCTCCTCGCCGGGTGCGATTACGATTTGCCGTAAAAACGGGTGGGTCAACTCTTTTTCATAGCGCTCTTGGGTCCGGGCATCTGCTAAGATCAGCACGATCTCGCGGCCGTCGGTGTTTTTTTTGATGCCGCCAGTGTATACCGCATCAAAAGAAAGCATCAAATCGACCCGGTTTTGGCGTTCATAAAGGTTTTGGTTCAGCAGCGTCGCGCCCAAAAGCGGCAGCAGTCCGAAGCTTACAAAAACCAGCAGCTTTCTCATAAATGCTCTTTTGCCAAATAATACAGCGCGGCGTTGGAATCAAGGACTTCGTTGATACGGATGGCCAGGTTTTTTTCATACACCATCACTTCTCCCTTGCCTACAATCCTGCCGTTGACATATACTTCCACGCTTTCGCCGGCGGGTTTGTCCAGATCGATCGTAGTCCCTTTTTCCAGGTCTAAAATCTCTTTGATCGACTTGGTCGTCTCCCCGAGCATAGAGTCAAGTTCGACATCCATATCATGCAGGCCGTAATACTCCAGCCATTCAAAATCCGACTCTTGAATCTCCAGCGAATTGACGTTTTGTTCCTCAGGTTCTGGGTTTTGTCCGGTACTGTTTTGCTCTGTTTCATCTGCCATCGTTGAGTCCTATAATAAAATCGCTGCCCGCACAGCTGAAATACAGTGTCGGGTCTGTTTTGTCCGTCTTGCCGTCAAATACGGGTGTTGCGATTTTGAAGTTATACCCCGCATCGGAAGCCAGCACCTTCGCGTGGCCTACCACAAGGTTGGCAATCTCTTTGCACAAATCCACCAGGCACTCCTCATCGGGATTGTCTTCAAACAGTAAAATCCGTGCCACTTCCGAAAGCATCGCGGGGTCGCTGTAAAGCAAAATGGTTTTGTTTCTGTCTTTAAAAACGATATCGATACTGCTGACATAAAACTTCTGCGATCTGTTTTGCGCGCCCGGGGCACGGGCAATATCCATATCAAACTGTTTTTTAAAGGTATCGTCCACGGCTTTGGAGATAAACGTTTCAAGCATTACACACCCTTGTCAAACTTTCGCGAAAAGTATAAAAGTGAGTAATTATAATTAAATTTAATTTAATACCAAATTAAGGCCACCTCTAAAAACTCTGTGCGGTCATAGCTTTTAAAGCTTTTTCGTAAG
>CAYUAC010000032.1:0-18019 GCA_964442515.1 uncultured Campylobacterales bacterium
CAAAATCAACGGCAGCTGGGTAAAAAAAGGGGAAAAAATACGGGGCTTTACACTCAGTGAGACGGGGATGAACTACGTCAAGCTGACGTATTACAACTACAGTAAAATTTTATATCTCAACAAAAGCGAAAACTCAATAATCTCAAAAGGTAGCAGCGATGAAAAATAAAATTCTAATACTTCTTGGACTGACACTGATCTTTGCGTACGGGGCGCAGGCCAACTGTAAATACCAACTCTTCAACGTCACGGCAAATGAAAACGTTTTGGTTGAAGATATCGTCCGCCATATCTCCAACGAATGTGATTATACCGTTGTCGTCAAGGATTCCTTTTCCAAAGAGAAGATGAAAGAGCCCCTTTATCTGCTCAATCTCAAAAACGCCACCGTCGGTCAGGTGCTGGATGTGGCACTCAGGGAAAACGAACTCAACTACACCATCAAAAACGGCGTGCTTAAGATTTCATACCTGTTTACCGAAACCTTTTTTATCGATTATATCGGTACCAGCAGAAGCGGAACCAGCAATACCAATATCACGCTGACAAGTAATACCGGAGAAGAAGGCGGTACCGGGTCGGGGGCTGATTCCAGCAGTGAAATGAATATCAAAAGCGGCGATATTTTTGAATTTTGGAGCAAGATCGAAAACCAGGTCAAATCAATCATGAACCGCCCCGAAGACAGTTATAAGGTCGATCTGTCCGATATTGCTAAAGAGGGCGAAGAGGAGAATGAAAACAAAGCCCAAAACATCCTGATCAATAAAGAAGCGGGACTGATTACGGTCACGGGAACAAAAAAACAGGTTCAGCGCGTCGAGAGTTATATCGATTTGCTGCAGGACAGGCTCAAAAAACAGGTGCTTATAGATGTAAAAATCTACAGCGTTACCCTGGATAAATCCAACACCACCGGTATTAACTGGAACCAGATTTACGGGTTGCAAAACTTTGAAGTTACCTCCTTTGCGATGGCCAAAGATGGAATTCAATCATATGAGGTGAGCGAAGACGGCGGTTTGACCGGTGAAGTTGAATTCAATAATGACGCACCGACTGACAATGCCGCGTTGCTTGATGTCAGAGGCCAGGCTACCATCGGTGAAGTGGTCAAGTTTTTAAAAGGCCAGGGCGATGTGAGTTCGATTTCAAATCCCAAAGTGCTGACGCTGAATAATCAGCCCGCACTTGTCAGCGTGGGCAACGAGTATTTTTACAAAACTACCTCCAGTACGACCACGCAGGGAGACGGCGGACAGAATACGACCGAGGATGAACAGGTTAATTCCGTTTTTGCGGGCGTGCTTTTGGATATTACGCCCGAGATTTCAAACGAGGGGGTGGTAACGCTGAAGATCAATCCTTCTTTGAGCGAAACGATCGGTACGATCAGCTCTTCCGATCAGTCTTCACGAAATATGCCGCCTGATTTGACCAGACGGCAAATGTCTTCGGTCGTATCGGTCAAAGACGGCGAACACGTTGTTTTAGGCGGGCTTATTACCACCAAAGACAGCCAGGATGTTTCAAAAGTGCCGCTACTTGGCGATATGCCGCTGCTTGGCTATCTTTTCAAGCAGGAAAAGACGGCAAAACAGTCTGAAGAACTGGTTATTATCGTAACGCCCAGGATCGTAAAAGTCGATGAGAAGATGAATCTTGAAGAGTTGGGGTATAATCAAGTTGAACACTGAAAAAAGCAGATATGAAAGCGTAAAGGATGTCTTTACCGATTCTATAGATACAGGCGACTTTATCCGCCTGGACAGTTCGACACTGTTTTATAACCAGGTGTGTGAAAGCATCAAAAAACCTTTGAAAATGATTTTGATTTTCGGGGAGCCAGGAACGGGGAAAACGATTTTGCTTAATAAAATATACAATGATCTGCAAGATCAGCTTGATATCCACTACTTCCCCACGCCCGTTACCGAGGAAACGCGCTTTTACCAAAAGCTTTCGGCGCTGCTGACAAAAGGCGTGATGAAAACAGGTGACTTTTCCAAACTCAGTGATATCTGCCACAAACTCAAAGGCAGTAAAGAACATATCGTCATACTGGATGAAGCGCAGCTGTATAATGAAAAAATTATGGAATCGGTGCGCCTGCTCAGCGACATACGTTCGATCAAATTTATCATCACCCTGCATAAAACATCCAGTGAAGACGTGGTGGCCAAAAAGCAGTTTAAAACCCGTATCTGGGAATCAATCGTGCTGCAAAACGCGTCCAGGGCCGATTTGATGCAGTATCTGCAAAAAAAGCTGCTCAATAAAAACTTTTATGAAATGGCGGGGATGATTCGTCAAAAAGATGTCGCCTTTGTTCACCGGTGTACAAAGGGCAACTTCAGAGAAACCAACAAGTTCATGTATACGCTTTTTAGTATATACGAATACTATGATCAAAACGCTCCCTCAAAAATCAAGTATAACAAGCTGTCAAAAAAGATGCTTGAGATGACAGCGATAAAACTAGGATATATCAATGCATGATATCGATCAACTGGAAAAAAGATGGCGCCGCTACAAACTCAAAAAATACGCTCTGCCCATGGTCCTTGCCGTTATCACGGTTTTTGCCGCGGGAGCGCTTTTTGGGGTTATTCTCCTTGATACAGGCAGCAGACAGCCTGTGCAGGTAGAAAAAGAGATTGAACACAATGCAGCTTCGCCCAAAGCAGATGCCAAAACAGAGCAGAAAGAAGAGGCCAATACCACAACGGTAAAGATGGAGCCAAAGCTGCCGGCAGTGACAAGTTCGACAGATAGGACCGTCAGGTTGCAAGCGTATGAGCCGGATATGCGGAAACTGGTTTCAAACCAAGACCGTTCACAAAAGCCGCCGCCAACCCAAAAGCAAGACCCCGTCTTTAAACCCAAAGCCCCGGATCAACCGCAAGAGGCAGAAAAGCCAGAGAAGACGGAAAGTACCAAGCGGGAAGAAAGACAGAAAGATTTGGATTTTACCCAGAGTTCCGAGGGCGGATTTGATCCAAAGACGATTGAACAACGCTACGCCAAAGAAGCCAACGTCGATGACGCCAGGCTGCTTGCCAATTACTACTACGACCACGGTGAATATAAAAACGCTTCAAAGTGGTCGTATAAGCTCAACCAGCTTGATCCCAACCAGGAAGACGGCTGGCTGATCTTTGCCAAGAGTTTGTACAAACGGGGGCGTCACGACGACGCCGTCAACGTATTGCAGGGTTATTTGAGCAATGTCGCCTCCCAGGAGGCAAACCGACTGCTGCAAGATATGATTTCAGGAGAGTTTCAATGAAAATATTTGTAATGATGTTATGGACCGTTTCGCTGATGTTTGGGTATTCACTGAACCGTTTTTATGAAGATTATAAAAATGAAAACCATCTTCGTGCGTGCAAGCAGGGGGTCTCGATCTTTGCACAGCATAAAAAAGACGAGGATTTTTTAACCGTATACTCCTTTGCCTGCTTAAAAAGTGATATGATCGACCGGCTGGCCGTACCTGTTACGGGGATGCGCAACAGCAAGGAAGCCAGATCCAACGCCAGCTATTTTACCTCTATTTTACTGCAAAAAAAACTATTGTATAATGCGGTTATCGATGATGTGGATATAAGCGGGCTGAATCTGCCCACCAGCGATTATATCCTCTCTAAGGTTTTCCATCTGTACGCAAACGAAGATTACACAAAAGAGGGCAGCCGGTATGTGATGGTGCAGGAAGATTTTAAATATGAAATGTATGTCGACGATACGGGCCGCTACAAAAAGCTGGTGATCGAAAAATATAAAGATGATGAACTCATAGATACGCATAAGTATTTTTAAGGATCTGTATGGACGCGTTATTAAAGCTTTTGATTGAACACAAGATTTTAACAAAAGAACCTATTGCCCGTTATTTGAAAAACAACCGCAATAAAAAGGTTACCCTTGGGGGCTTGATCGAGGAAAAACTTGTTGATGCGGATAAAATCTGGTCGTTTTTTGCCAAGGAGTTAAAAACGGGGGTGATTGCGGTTAAGGATATTGACGGGGATGAAAGTATCAATCTGGAAAAGATATATGAAAAGATTTCGGGGGTTGAGTACATTGATCTGGACAATGTAGAACTTGATACGAAACTTACATCCCGCGTACCGCTCAATCAGCTCAAAAAATCACGTGCCGTGCCTGTCAGCGAGGAGGAGTTAAGCGTTAAAGTAGCTTTCGCCGACCCCTTTGATATCGGTTCGCAGGAAGCGGTGCAGCGGATGTTTCCGAGAAAGCCGCTGTCGGTTATGGCAAGCAGCGCCAAGCAGATCAGTGAGTACCTCAATAAGCTTGAAATCAGCGAAAGCGTCAAGGAACTGGTCAGCGAGATCAGAAAAGAGCTTTCGAATATGGGTGATGACGAGATGGGCGATGATGATGAAACCGCCATTGTCAAGCTTATTGACGTAATTATGAAAAACTCTATCATACGCGGGTCCAGCGATATCCATATTGAAGCCGGTGAGAAAAACTGTACCGTCAGAGACCGCCGTGACGGGATGCTGGTTGAAAGTTTTATTTTCGATAAAGATATTTACGCGCCGCTGTCTTCGAGGCTCAAACTCATGGCCAACCTGGATATCGCCGAACGCCGAAAACCCCAGGACGGCCGTTTTTCTACCGTTGTTGATGAAAATCCCTATGATTTTCGTATGTCCACACTGCCTACGATGCACGGCGAATCGATCGTTTTGCGTATTCTTGACAAGTCCAAAGCGCTGGTAAAGCTGGAAGAAGCGGGCATGAGCAAGTTTTGTTACAACCGCTTTAGCCAGGGATTAAAAGCTCCCTATGGCATTATGCTGGTCACCGGCCCCACCGGCAGCGGTAAAACCACCACCCTGTACGGGGCGCTGAACGCGATTAGGGATGTCAAAGATAAAGTAATCACGGTAGAAGATCCCGTGGAATATCAGATGAATCTGATCCAGCAGGTTCAGGTCAGTAAAAAAACGGGATTGACTTTTGCATCCGCACTTCGCTCTATTTTGCGCCAGGACCCCGATAAAATCATGATCGGCGAAATCCGTGACAGCGAAACGCTTCGGATCGCTATTGAAGCGGCCCTGACGGGGCACCTCGTACTCTCAACGCTGCACACCAACGATTCGATCAGTGCCATTACCAGGATGCTGGATATGGGGATCGAATCTTATCTGGTCAGCGGGGCGCTGATCGCGATAGAAGCCCAGCGGTTGGTGCGAAAAATCTGTCCGCATTGCAAAACTTCCGTTGAACTGCCCCAGAATATGTTTGAAGATATCAAACAGCATCTGCCCCAAACGTATAAATTTTACAAGGGCATGGGTTGCAAAGAGTGCAACCACAGCGGATACGCCGGACGGGAAATGATCGCGGAAGTGCTAACCGTAAGCGAAACGATTTCGCACATGGTTGCGCGCAACGCTTCCAAGGAGGAGTTGATGCAGCAGGCAAACAAAGAAGGGTTTGTCACGATGTTTCATGACGGTATCGTAAAAGCTGCCGAGGGTATCACCACCGTAGAAGAGATATACAGAGTCGCACGGGTGTAAAGGATAGATAATGGGTTATTATAACGTCACCGTACTGGCACGCGGAAGAAAACACCACGAACTGATCAAAGCAGCCAGCAAGATTGACGCGAAGCAGAAAATGCTGAAAAAACATCCCAAAGGGATGGTGCTGAAAGTTTTGGAAGGCGAAACTCCGCCCGAGGAAAAAGCAAAAGCGTTTTTGCACGCACTCAAAGAGCAGTTTACGAAAAAAAATATCAGCCTCCACGCACAGGTCGGGGCCATGCGTCAGCTTGCGGTCATGACCAATGCCGGGTTGACAATCCATGACAGCGTGGATGAAGTAGCCAAGAATACCGCTGACGCCTCGTTGCGGGAAATTCTGCAAAAGGTTGCCGATGATATCGATTCGGGTCACAATATGAGCGAATCGATCGAACCCTTTAAAGACCGGCTTGGTAATATCACCCTGGCTATGATCCAGCTTGGGGAAAAAACGGGTAATCTGGCCGAATCGCTGCACAAACTGAGCGATATCTTGGAAAATATCCGCGACAATATCGCCAAGTTCAAAAAAGCGATCCGACAGCCGTTGATCACCCTTGGGGCGATGGCTATCGCTTTTACGATTTTGATTATGGTCGTGGTACCCAAGTTTCGGACGATTTTTGAAGAACTCGACGCCGAACTTCCCTGGGCGACCCAGCTGCTCTTGACGCTGGAACACCTGTTTAACAATTACGGGTTGTTTGTGGTTCTCGGATTGCTTTTTACCATCTTTGTCGTGCGCTATATCTACAAAACCGACAAACGGTTTCAGCGCAGGATGGACCAGGTGTTTTTAAAAATTTATCTGATCAAGGATATTATCTTTTATTCATCCATGAACCGGTTCTTTTTGGTGTTTGGCGAACTGGTCAAAAGCGGCGTGCCGATTACGGAGGCACTGGAAACTTCCACGCAGCTGGTGAGTAACTCCGTTATCAGGGAAAAATTGGAAACGGTCACACTCAATGTCAGCCGCGGGTCCAATCTCTCGCAAGCGTTTTCCGATACCGGGCTTGTCGAAAACATGCTCTTGCAGATGATTAAAGCCGGCGAAACCAGCGGCAGCGTTGATGCCATGATCGACAAGGTTGCTGATTACTACGATATGAAGTTTCAGGCGCTGCTTGATAATATGTCAAGCTATATCGAGCCGATCATGCTTGCTTTTATCGCCGCGCTCGTACTGCTTCTGGCTCTGGGTATCTTTATGCCGATGTGGGATATGGCCCAGGCGGCGAAGGTTTAATCCGGCTGCTTGTCCTGCAGGTGGATCGCCGCTTTGGACATCAGATGCGCGCTGACGGGTGCGGTGATGAATAAAAACAGCGTAATGAGCACTTCATGCAGGCTCAATGTCCCCTGTCTGGTAAAAAAGTAGACACTTGATGCTATCAAGATTGCGCCCACGCCCAGGGTGGTTGATTTTGTCGGGCCGTGCAATCTGGTAAAAAAGTCGGGTAGTTTGACAAGACCTACCGAACCCACAAGCGTAAAAAACGCCCCGATCAGAACCAGGGCCGAAATAATAATAATCTCACTCATCTTTTCTCCTATTCCATGATGTCGCCGCGCAGGATATACTTGCTAAAGCCCACGGTACCGACAAATCCCATAACAGCGATCAAAAGCGCGGCTTCAAAATACATCGCCGTGCCAAGATGCAGGCTCAGTACGATCAGCAGCGCGATGGAGTTGATATAGAGCGTATCCAGCGCTAAAATGCGGTCAGGCTTGCTTGGACCCATCAGCAGGCGGTAGAGGTTGAGTACCATCGCCAGGGCGATCATGGCAAAAGCGATATATAAAACAGTTTCTAACATGGTTGAAAAACCTCCATCAGCGGTTTTTCGTACCGCTGTTTGATTTGTGCGATCTCATCGTCGGTGTTATGGGTGTGCAGGGCGTGGATAATGAGATAACTTTTGTCTTCGCTGAGGTCGCATGAAACGGTCCCCGGCGTCAGCGAAATCGTACTGGCCAAAACGCTGATGCCCAGAGGATGTTTGATATCGATCGGCAGAATAAACAGTTTTGGCGCCAGTTTCTTATTGGAACCAAGGATCAGCCTGGCTACGGTGATATTGGCAATGATGATATCATAGATGACAATAACCCCAAAGCGTAGAAACGTCAGCGGATTGCGGACACAGACCCGCTCGGGCCAGAAACTGGAGCTAAACCAGGGAATCAAAATCGCAAGGACCGCGCCAAGGACCACATGGCCCATGGCCACGGTATTGTTTAAAAGCAGCCACGTAAGCACCAGTACGGCGCTTAACACCGGGTGTGGAAAGATTTTTGAAAAACTTTTTCGCACCATAAAAAACCTTTATTGATATAATACGGCGTGGACGTAACCGCGCACGTTGTCAAGCTGTGAAGCCGCCGTAGAGGTAAAATCTTCAACCGGACCCGCAAACACAACCATCAACCCCGCAAAAGAAGCCAGAATGATTACGCTGATAAAAGAAAGCGCATTTGTCTGGGGTTTGATGATGCGGGCTTCTTCATCCACGTCATAAAACAGCTGCGAGCCTGCTTTTGCCATGGAGATTACTACAAACAGCGAACTAAGCAGGATGAGTGCAAACACCATCGTCTGATGCATATGTCCAAGAGCGGCCGAAAGGATCATCACTTTGCCGATAAAGCCTGAAAACGGCGGCAGTCCCGCAATGGCCACGGCCAGGATGAAAAAGAGCGAACCGATGAGAATCGATTGTTCAAATTTGGGTCCTTTGAAGAAAAAATCCTTGCTGGCTCCTCTGTTTTTTTCAATGATACCGGCCAGCAAAAACAGGCCGCCGGCGGCAAAGGTAGAGTGGATCATATAATAGATCGCTCCGCTGAGCGCGTCGGCTCCGGGAATACCAAGAGCGATCAGCAGCACGGCCACCGAGACGATGACTAGATAAGCGCTGATATCTTTCATCCGTTTGGCGCTCATGACCCCAAAGGTGGCTAAGATGATGGTCAAAAAGCCGATATTGAGCAGCCACGGTTCATAATATCCCGCCAGATCCCCGGCCATATCGCCAAAAAGGGTACCGTGGACCCTGATGATAGCATACAGTCCGACTTTGGTCATAACGGCAAACAGCGCGGCTACGGGAGCGCTTGTGCGTCCGTATGCTTTGGGAAGCCACAGGTACAGCGGAAACATCGCTGCTTTGAGGCCAAAAACCAGCAGCAAAAGCAGTCCCGCCGCGGCGACGATCGTTTTATTGTCAGCGCCGAGTTTGGAAATCTCCACGGCCAGATCGGCGATGTTGAGCGTGCCGAGAATGCCGTACAGCGCGCCCACGGCAAACAGAAACAGCGTCGATCCCACCAGATTCAGCACCACGTAGTGCAGTCCTGCTTTGGTACGTTCCCTGCCGCCGCCGTGTAGTAGCAGCGAATAAGAAGCCAGCAGTAAAATTTCAAAAAAGACGAACATATTAAACAGGTCGCCCGTTAAAAACGCGCCGTTGATCCCAAAAAGCTGCAGGGCAAACAGTACGTGAAAATGCTCGCCTTTTCTGTCAATATCGTTGGCAACAGTATACATCATCGCCGCCAATCCAAGCACCGAGGTCACAAGAACCATGATCACCGAAAGCCTGTCGGCTACCAGCGAAATGCCAAAGGGCGCTTCCCAGTCGCCAAGCTGATAAGTCAAAAAGTCGTTTTGCAGCACATCCAAAAGCAGCAGCGACGAGGCAAAGATCAAAGCCGTCAGCAGGATAAAAGAAAAAATCCTCTGTGCGCTGAGGCCGCTGTGCTTGGCAAAGAGGATAAAGATTGAAAAGATCAGGGGCAGTAAAAGCGGATAGATAACCTGATGCATTATTGTTCTCCCTCGGCGTAGTCGCCGTCAACATGGTCGTTGCCAAGTTCGCTTTTGGCTTTTAATGAAAGCACGATGACAAAAGCGGTCATACCGAAGCTGATCACGATCGCAGTCAGCACCAGCGCCTGGGGCAGGGGGTCGCTGTAGCTTGCGCCCTCTTTTAAAATGGCGGCTTTATCGATATTTAATCGTCCCATGACAAATAAAAACAGATTGACCGCATACGCCAGCAGCGTCAGCCCCAGTACAACCGGGTAGGTCCTTGCCCGAAGGGTCAGATAAACGCCCGCGGCAGTGAGTACGGCAATAATCAAAGCTATTAAGATTTCCATATGTTACTCATCCTTTAATGTACAATCAGAATTATCGCTGTTGTATGTGTGTGAAGTCAGGCTCAGTTTGCCAAGCTGGACTAAAATCATGACCGTGGAACCCACGACCACTAAAAAGACGCCAAGATCAAAGGCGATCGCGCTGGCCAGTTCAAAATCGCCCACGATCGGCCAGTGCACATGCGTAAAGGCTGACGTCAAAAACGGATACCCAAGCAGCATCGAAACAATGCCCGTAATCACGGCGATCAGCAGGCCGTAGGCGATGAGATTGTGCTTGTCAAAACGAAGCCTTTGTTTGGTCCACTCGATCCCGTTGGCCAGATACTGCACGATCAGCGCCACCGATGCGATCAGCCCGGCGATAAAGCCGCCCCCTGGCAGGTTGTGGCCTCTGAGGAAAATATATACCGCTACCATCAGCATCAGCGGCAGAATCAGCCTGGTCAGCGTCTGCATGATCGGCGGGTGTTTATCTTCAGACCACGCTTTGCCGTTGATATCTTTGGTGGGAGCTTTCAGGCTCAGCCCCTGTAGCATCGCGTAAATCCCAAGGCCGGCAATAGCTAAAACGGTGATTTCACCGAGGGTGTCAAAGCCTCTGAAATCCACCAGGATCACATTAACCACGTTTGTGCCGCCACCGCCGGTAAGCGCGTTTGCCAGAAAATAATCCCCGATCGTAGTATACTCCCGCGATAAAATGGCAAGCGTGAGGACAAAAACGCCCGCACCCGATGCAAGGGCGATGAGAGCGTCTTTAAAACGTTTCTTGCCCGTAGATTCCCGCCATCCTTTCTGGGGCAGGTAATACAGCGCCAGCAGGATGAGTACGACTGTCACCACTTCCACCGAAAGCTGCGTAAGCGCCAGGTCGGGAGCGGAGAACTTGATGAAAATCAGCGACACGATCAAGCCCACCACGCCAAGGGTGATCAAAGCGACGATGCGTCTGTGGTGCAAAGCCACCGTAGCGATAACCGAAGCGATCAGAATCGTCGTAACGATGACACTGACGTAATCAACGGGCAGAAACTCCCTGTTTCCAAAGAGTGTAAAATCAAAATAGCTAAAGCCCGCGGCTCCCACAAAGAGTACGGCGGCCAAAAACCACGATATCGTATTGGGCAGGCTGTTTTTATCGATACCACATGAAATAAACCTGGCGCTGGAAAAACAAAAATTGATCACCGCGTGATAGATTACCCGCGCATCGATTTTGGCCAGGTGGCGCTCATAAAAGGCAAAAAGTCTGCGGCGTTTGTAATACACGGCAATACCGCCGGCAAAAGCGATAATACTCATCATCAGCGGAATGTTGAAGCCGTGCCAGATAGCCAGCGAATACTCAGGCAGCGGGCTTTGCAGCGAGCCTGTTACCGCAACGGCCAAAAGCGGCGCAACGGTCATGGCCGGGACCATACCCACGGCTAAACACGCGATGACTAAAAAATCCACCGGGATTTTCATAAAGCGGGGCGGTTCGTGGGGTTCTTTGGGCAGGTCGTTTGATTTTTCGGCAAAGAAAACATCATGGATAAAGCGAAGGGAGTACGCGACTGAAAAAATCCCGGCGACGGTTGCTAAAACCGGAACGGTCAACGAGATCAGCGTGCCGTCTTCAAGGGCCCTTTCAAAAAACATCTCCTTGCTCAAAAAGCCGTTGAGCAGCGGTACGCCCGCCATTGCCGCAGCTGCTATCATCGCAAGCGTGGCGGTATGGGGCATGAAATGCAGCAAGCCTCCAAGCCGCCGCATATCTCTGGTGCCCGTTTCATGATCGATGATTCCCGCGACCATGAACAGTGACGCTTTGAAGGTGGCGTGGTTAATGATGTGAAAGATCGCCGCGACGGTTGAAAGCGGTGAAGAGAGGCCAAACAGCAGCGTGATCAGCCCCAGATGACTGACTGTTGAATACGCCAGCAAGCCTTTGAGATCATGCTTAAACAGTGCGACAAAGGAACCAAGCAGCAGGGTGATCATTCCCGCTCCCGAAACCAGCACGATCCATTCGGTCGTTCCGCTGAGGACGGGGTTGAGCCTGGCAAGCAAGAAGATGCCGGCTTTGACCATGGTCGCAGAGTGCAGGTACGCAGAAACAGGCGTGGGCGCCGCCATCGCGTGGGGCAGCCAGAAGTGGAAGGGAAACTGTGCGGATTTGGTAAACACCCCAAGCAAGACCAAGAGAATCATCGGGGTAAAAAGCGGGCTTGCTTTGATTACATCACCGCTGTTTAAAATAACGCTGAGGTTGTAACTGCCCGCGATATTGCCAAGCATCAAAAGCCCCGCCAGCAGTGCCAGGCCGCCCGCACCGGTGATGGCAAGAGCCATTTTCGCCCCGTCTCGGCCCTCCTGCTTGTGTTGCCAGTAGCTGATGAGTAAAAACGAACTCAGCGACGTCAATTCCCAAAAGATCGCAAGCTGGATAACGTTTTCACTCAGCACAATCCCAAGCATGGAACCCATAAACAGCATCAGGTACGCGTAAAAGCGGCCCATGCAGTCTTTTGAGGAGAGGTAATACCTGGCATAGAGAATAATAAGCAAACCGATAGCAAGAATGAGATAGGCAAACAAAAGCGCCAGCCCGTCAAGGCGGAAGGCAAACTGCAAGCCGATGCTTTCAACCCAGGACCAGGATTGAATGAGGGTTTTGCCCTCAAAAGGGTACCACGCAACCGTAGAAAGCACGATAAGGGCCGCGATCGTGGTCAACCCGGCGGCCCATGCACTGGCGACTCTATGCTTATTGCTGGCAACGTAGGGCGCGATCGCAGCGCCGACAAAGGGCAGCAATGCGACAATAGGGAGGGCGAAGGTGTCAAATAACATAGGGTTCCTATTACGTTTTTAACAAGATTTTACAAAAAAAAGGCTAAAAGTTAAATTTGAGATCGTTTCTTTTCTGCTTGGCTTCATACAGCAGGTTATCCGCTTCTTTGTAAAAATCGGTGGTGTCTGCGGGTTTTACCGTTTTGGCAAAGACGCCGATTGACACGGTCAGATACGATGCGACCCTGCTTTTTGGATGGGGCAGATGCAGCGCCTGCAGTGCGCGGTGAAACTCGTGAAAGTGTTCTTTGGTCTGTGTTAAGGATTTGGTCGTAGTGATCACGCTGAACTCTTCTCCTCCCATGCGAAAGACAAAATCCCCGCTTCTGCTAAAATGCTGCCGTACCAGCGAAGCGATCTCCGCCAGGGCTTTGTCGCCTTTTTTATGCCCCAGCGTATCGTTGTAATCTTTGAAATAATCGATATCCATGATCGCAAACACCAGATACATGCCGTCTCTGGCGGCCCTTTTGATTTCGCGGTCATAAACGGTGTTGAAATAGCGTCTGTTGTACAGCCTGGTGAGTTCATCTTTGATGCTTTGCTCCTGCAGCTGCTGCTTGGTGCGTTCTAAAGCGGTGATATTGCTTAAGATATGCAGGTACATATCTTTTTCATCGTGGACAAAAGGCGTGGTGATGATGTGGTAGTAACTCCTGCCCCCGCCAAAGCACAGCTTTTGATGGCGGTTGACAAACAGGTCCAGCCACTGCTGACGGGTCTGCAGGGCAATCTTTTTGTCGCACAGGTGGGATGTGACGTACTCTTTGAAATTATAGGCGCGGTTAAACTCATCTAACGTGGAAAACTCTGAAAAGACGTTGAAAAAAGCTTCATTGGCAAAGGTCAGCTTTGTAAGATCGCTGACAAGGATGATGTTTGGCGATGCGTTTAAAATCAGATCCAGGTACTCGTGCTGGCGGCTGATCTGTCTGGTCTGGGCATCGACCTTGTCCGTGAGATTTTCATTGGCTTGCTGCAACTGTTTTTGTTTGAATTTGATAATATTGATATAGCGGTAACTGATCAGCACGATCGCAAGCAGCGTAACAAACGCGGCGATACTGAGCAGGTAAAACAAAAACCGCGCGTCGGCCAGTTCTTTTTCGATGGGGTAGGTCGTACTCAGTACCGCTCTGATATCGCCGGTATGTTCATAAAACCCCTTTTTGTCGCCGTACATCGCAACCAGGCCCTCAGGCGCCAGATCCGGGTCGCTGTGGCACAGCGCGCACTGCTGCGTGGTCGGGCGCGTGGGTACGGCGTAAAAGATCGCCTCGCCCCTGTCGGTGCTGATGAGTTCCTGGTATTTATTCATGCGGTCGCTGTTAAATGCCTCCAATAGTTTTTGTTCTTTGTCCGAAGCGATGTTGGCGTCGTTTCTGGGATTGGTCGCGGCGAACTTGATCGTGACGGGGGCTTTGCCCTCATTGTTTCGCAACGCGTTGTAAATATTGTTGACCTGCTTGGCGCTAAAAGTGGAAGATAAAAGGATGGGTGAAAAATACTCTTTATCGAGGTTTTTCTGCTCTTGCAGCCTGTAAACCTCTTTTTTCTGGATGGAGACGTATTTGCGGATCGCCTGGGTATTTAAAAGGACTTCTTCGATCTTTTCCGTTGCCGTATTGATCGCATACTGCCTGCTTTGGTAGTAAAAAAACGCGATAAGTACCGTATACAGCAGCAGTGAAACAATTAAAATGGTATTTTTATTTAAAATAAAATTTGTTTTCATGAAAAATCACACCCCTTGACCAAATTGTACACAAAAGCAGATAAAAGGGGCCTGCAAAAACGGTCTTATTTTTCATCGTATTTTTTCTGGTTTTTTAGCAGTATGAACAGGGTGACGATCATAAAAATCAAAAAGCCAAACTTGCCCAGATCCCAGAACAGTCCCTCCTGGGAAAGCACCTGGAAACTCAGGGCTTCATCCACCGCAAAGTGTGCGGCGACATCTTCGATAATCCCGTAAAAATCGATAATGGCCGCAACCGAAAGCATAGTCATGGCTACCTCGATGATAAAATTGATCTTATCGGCTTTTTTCTGGCGTATGCGTTTGTCTATCTTCTCAATGCGTTCTTTGAGCGTATTGTTTTCAAAAGCTAAGCGTTTGAGGATATTTGAGAGTTCCTTTTTCTTTTCATAAAACCCCATGTGCTTAAAGATTTGGCGCATTCGCTGGGTATGGTCGGGATAGATCAAAAACGAACCGTTTTCAATAAGTTCGATAAAGTCCATGATTTTTTGTTCAATCTGCATGAAACGGTTGCTTTTTTCTTCACTTAAAGCAAGCAGCTTTTTGGGGTCGCTATGCACTGCGGTGTAATCGGTGGCGGTTAATTCCTTGAGCTGCATGAACAGGTCATTCTTGGTCAGGATCAAAAAATGCAGCAACGTCGCGGCCATTTCGATGGATTCTTTTTCCTGCATCGCCACCCACAGCGGATGACCGGTGGTTATGATCTGGGTGACGTACTGGTTGGTGGTGTACACTTCATCGGCGTTAAGCCCGTAATCGGTCAGATCGGTGTTAAACTGCATCGTCTTTTTCTTAATCCAGTCATCCATGGATGTTCTGATTTCATACGGATATACGCCCAGGGCGTGAAAAAAGGTGTTTTGTTTGAACGTTTGCATATCCATATCGTGAAAGTTATTGATCGTACTGATACAGTGGTAGCTGGTGTCGGTATCGTAAATAAGGGGACGGGGCAGCTGTTTGCACAGATCATCAAAAAGTTCACGTGCGTGGGCTTTGAGTTCCAAATGCTTTGTGCCGCCTGTGGCAAAATGCAGCTTTTCATCCAGGGCAAAGGGCATACCCAGGTTGAGCAAGAAGCGGTAGCAGTCCATGGGCAGATTGGCAAGGTCGATGGCGTACTGGACGGTAAAGACGCCCAGGGTGTTGTATTGCAGGCTGCACTGCAGTTCAATGATGTGGTCTTTATAAACAAGACTGAATCGCTCACAACTCCTGTGCCACAGACCAAGGGCTTCTTGTTTGGCCATAACCTCCCAGATATCGGCCATCGGCGAAGGGTGAAACCCCAGCTTGCGCAGGGTTTGATCATCGGGCGCCCTGTCCTTGCAGACGCCGTAGTATTGAAAAAACAGCGCTCCGCTTTGGATAACGGGAACCTGCTGCACAGGCAGCTGTAAAAACGCTTTGATCGTATCCAGGTGGCTTTTGATCTCGGATCCCGGGATCGCAAATCCTTTGGTGTTTTCAATCCGGCTTTTGAGTGCCAGCAGGTTGTCGATGTTGGCGTTGTAGAGGCTTTGCAGCGCTTCTTTGTCCCACCGTTTTGTATACAGCTTTGCTATGACGGCCATAGCCTGAATATAGAGGGTGTAGTTGTCTACGCCCGGGGCGATGAAACCCTCGGCCAGTTTGGTTTCTTCCATGCTTAAAGGGCCTTTGAGCAGGGTGCGCAGTTTTTGCAGCGCGGTTTGTATGGTTTGGATGTTTTGTTCCAGCAAACGTTCGTCGTTGTTGTACACGGCCCGGTCAATCCCGGTTAACTCGATGCACAGCGCGAAATACTCTTTTATCAGGATATCCAATGCGCTTTCACCATGAAAACCTCGGCTCCCCCGTTCAAACAAAGAGGCCGCATACGAGTAGCGGTAGGAGGTTTCTATAAGGATTCTGGCTTGAAAATACAGCGTTCCAAAGCGGGCGGCGGGATGGGTGCTGTGACGGGTTTCACAAAAGTCAAGCCCGTCTTCAAAGGCTTCGTCCGTGTCGTATTGCAGTATCTGTTTCAAAAGGGCGTGTTTTGTCACGTTACGCTCCGTAAAAGGCTGAAATAATCCTTTGCGAGAGGTTGTGTAAATCTCTGCTGCTTAGGGTAAGCAGATTATAGCGTAACATTTCTGTGCTTTTGTAGCCTGGAACGACGTGGGAGGCGGTGGCTTTGATAAAGCCTGCTTTTTTATAAAAGCCAAGCAGGTGGTCTTTGCATTCAAGTGCTATCTGGGTGTGCGGGTATGCCTGCGTGAGCATTTGCAGGGAGCGTTTGAGCAGGTGCAGCCCCTCTCCTTTGCCCTGATATTTGGCATCTATGGCTAAATACGCAAGCAGCGTCAGGTTGTCTTTGGGGGCTGTTTCATAAAAGGCAAAACCCGCCAGCTCATCACCGCCGATGAGGGAAAAAAGCAGGCCCTGGCCTTTGGCTATTTCATCTTGTATCTGCGCTACGGGCATACGCTCGGGGGCTTCAAAGGAGGTTTCGTACAGCGTGGTAAACGCTTGCGCACGGGCCTCCTGCCAGCCGCTTTTGATGGCAGTTTTTATATTCTGTTCCTGTAGTCCTGATCTGCTTTTTCAATAGCCGTGTGCATCGCGTCTACGATCTTTTGCAGCTCATCTTCGCTGATGGTGTAGGCGACGATGGAATAGATCAGCGCGCCGAAGGGGCGTATCCATACGCCAAGGTCTTGGCAGGTATCTTGAATCTGCTGGGCGTAAGAGGGGTCTTTAAGCTCGGCGACGCCGATGGCGCCGATGTTGCGCACGCTTTGTACGATCTCAAAGCTTTTGAGCTTTTCCAAGCCTTCGCTAAATATCGCTTCAATACGTGCGACCTGATCCTGCCAATCGTTTTCTTGCAGCAGGGTAATGCTTTCCAACGCCACCGCGCATGAGAGCGGATTTGCCATGAAAGTGGGGCCGTGCATCACTACGCCCGGTTCGCCGCTGCTGACGGTGTCGCTGACATCTTTGCTCGTTATCATGGCCGCCATAGTCATGTAGCCCCCCGTCAGCCCCTTGCCCACGGTCATGATGTCTGGTTTGAGACCAGCGTGTTCGCACGCAAACATTTTGCCCGTGTGGCCAAAGCCCGTGGCGATCTCATCGGCGATAAGCAGCAATCCGTACTCATCACACAGCTTGCGAGCGGCTTTGAGGTAGGCGGGGTTGTAGATGCGCATCCCGCCGGCCCCCTGGACTACGGGTTCTAAGATGATCGCCGCGGCCTCTTGGTGGTGGGCTTTGACCGTTTGCGTAAGCTTGGCGATATCTTCGCTCACATCCGCTTCAAAGCCCAGCTTTGGCGCGGGGGTGAAGATGTGGCGGGGCAGGTAGGTGCCGTAGATGGAGTGCATACTGTTGTCGGGATCGCATACGCTCATGGCCGCTAAGGTGTCGCCGTGGTAGGAGTGTTCCAGCGCGATGAACTTGTAGCGGTGTTTGCCCTTGGCTTCCTGGTACTGAATGGCGGTTTTAAGCGCGACTTCGACCGAAACCGAGCCAGAATCGCACAAAAACACGCTGTTTAGCCCCGTCAGCTCCACCAGCTTTTGGGTGAGCAGCGCCGCCTTTTCATGGGCAAGCCCGCCAAACATAATGTGTGGCATCACCGCCGCCTGGTCGCTAAGGGCCTTGGTCAGGCGCGGGTGGTTGTAGCCGTGGATCGCGCTCCACCACGAACTCATCG
>CAYUAC010000033.1:0-11597 GCA_964442515.1 uncultured Campylobacterales bacterium
TCTTTTGTTCCAGCAGGCTCATGGCAAACCTTTTTTAAGCTACATTGTAGCAGATTGCGGGTTTTATTTAGGAAAAATCATCTAAATAAGCATTCACACAGCTTCTTGCTAAAAGTTATACTATATGTTATTATGATATTTTTCATAATAAGGAGTGTCATGTTTTTAAACAGAGACAAAGAGTTGGCAACCCTCAATAAAGAGTACAACAGTGCTGCAGCTGCTTTTACAGTCGTATACGGAAGGCGCCGTGTCGGTAAAACAGCGCTGATATCTCATTTTATAAAAGAGTGGCCCCATCTTTACTTCTATGCGACTAGGGGCAGTATACATATGCAGCTGCAAAGTTTCACCAAAGAATTGCGTAAAAAAAGCAATGTTTCTTATGCTGAAAATCTTCAGTTTGACTCATTTGAGGATGCATTGCTTTTTTTAGCGCAAATGCAGCATGAAAAACGCTTTGTTCTTGTTATTGATGAGTATCAAAACCTGTGTAAAGAGGATAAAACCTTTTCTTCCATGCTGCAAAAGGTTTGGGATATGAGTCTTAAAAATGCCAATATCCATTTGATTCTTTGCGGTTCGGTGTTTTCGATGATGCATTCGGAGGTTTTATCGTATAATGCGCCGTTGTATGGAAGACGTACCTCCAACATTCACCTCAAAGCCATGGAGTTTGAGTATATAAAAGATTTCGCACCCGGTTGTTCTAACCTTGACATGATGCGCATTTTCGCCTCTTTTGGCACGATTCCAAAATATCTGCAAATGTATGAGCCGCACAAAAGTTTTGAACAAAATCTCAGGGATAATATTTTTGAAAAAGACTCTTATCTTTACAGTGAAGGCAATTTTTTGCTCAAACAAGAGATCAGGGAATCCGGACATTATTTTTCTATCATGGAATCCATATCCAAAGGCAATACCAAACTCGGCGCTATCGCTTCAGATCTTGGAATACATTCTTCGTATCTGCCAAAATATATTCATAAACTTATTGAACTTGATATCATCCAAAAAGAGGTCCCGGTCACGGAAAACAATCCGACAAAAAGCAAAATGGGACGGTACCGGATAAAAGACAAATTTTTACAATTTTGGTTTTATTACGTATATAAAAATTACAACTATCTTGAGATAGGTCAGATTGATCTGGTGGCAGATGAGGTTGCCAAAAATTTTAACGACAGGTTTGTCTCTTTTGCGTTTGAAGATTATGTACTTCATGAGCTCATGAAAAATCCGCGCAAATATATTGATTTTATACCAAAAAAAGCGGGCCGCTGGTGGAATAATAAACAAGAGATTGATATCGTAGCTTTTGATGATGAACATATAGCATTTATCGAATGCAAATGGCAAAACAGTGTCAATGTTGCCAGAGTCAAAGAAAAGCTCGTGCAAAAAGCGACAACTATCAAAACAAATAAGCAAAAAAGTTACCATGTCGTCACCAAAAATGATTACTTACAAGGCGGCTGATCTGATAAAAATTACTGATGCCCACCTCTAAAAATCCAAACAAATCAGCCAGTAACCTGGATTTAGTTAAAATATAGGAACAGATACAAGTTTTGGAGATTTAAAGATCGGGGATAAGATTCCTGCCAACAAAAAAGTAGCAATGAATAACCCATACAGCGATTACATATTTTTACTAAGGATTTGTAATGCCAGACAGTGAACGCTCAAATTTTGAAAAGCAGTATTCAGAGAAAAGTTTTTGGGGCAAGTTAAAGAAATTTGCAAAAATCGCGGGTAAAGAAGTTGTTGAAAAAGCGTTGCAACTGTATTATGCCGCGAAGAGTCCCAAGACGCCCTTATGGGCAAAATCAACAGCATACGGGGCACTTGGTTATTTTATTATGCCCTTAGACGCAATCCCCGATACTATTCCAGCTGCGGGCTACAGTGATGACCTTGGCGTACTGACAGCTGCGATTGCTACCATAGCTTTTTATATAGACCAAGATGTTAAAGACAAAGCAGAGCAAAAAATGACCGAGTGGTTTGAATAAGGGATACAATGACAGATAATTATAAAACAATACAACACCATCTTCGCAAATACAGCTTTGAATTTCTAAAAGTAAGTCCCGAGCCTTTAAATATGCTGGAAATTCTCAGTGAAAACAATCCGCAAATGATACAAGACGCTCAAAAACCAAACCTTTTGGCTGCAGCTATTGTCTATATCTATCTCAAACGAAACAAACTTAACGGCAGAGGCGGCATCACTGCAAAAAGCGTTGGAGAGTATTTTGATGTAAAAGGCGCAGCCATTACGCAAAAAGTATTTGACCTGGAGATTTGGCTCAAGAAAAAAGCAAAGCATATGCGGACCAAGGCGCCCTATGAATTTATAGACAAAGACAGATTTGAAGTCAATGAGCTTTACTGGGAGTTTATAGAATCGCCTGATGCAGATAATGTGAAAAAAAGCATCAAAGTTTTAAATGGTATCATAAAAAAAGATAGTGACTACTTTGATCCCTACATTACCCTTCATGAATACTATTTAATGCAGCGCGATTTTAAAAACGCTGCAAAAATTATGGAAACAGGATTTAAAAGGGCAATAGATCTTATAAACAACAATGGAAGATTTCCGGATCAACTTCCCTGGGGTTTTATAGAAAACAGGCATATAATACGGATGATCTTTAATTTTGCGATGTTTGTATGGGCAAACGGGGATAAAGATATCGCTTTGGATATTTTTATGGAACTTTTAAAATCCAACCATGACGACAATATCGGTGCAAGATACTCAATCGTAGCGATACTGGAGAGTTTTAACTCTCAGCAAGAGTATGAAGAGCAGTTTGAAACTGCAGACGCTATGCTCCAATATGCAGCGCTGGAAGAATGGTTTCACAAATCTGCACAAAAACACAAAGATGTGATTGGCTGGTGGCTTGATTTATAAAAAGAAATTTGAAATAAATATTTTGCTTTATTTTCTTGGCCGTCAAACTTGATTTGCACATGAAACTTTGAGTTATCGTCAAAAGAAAGCATAGTATAATTATGTTTTTGATATTATGTATAAAACATAAAGGTGAACAATGAGAGAGAATCCCTTTTATTATGGCGGTGCAACTATAGACGAACACTTTTGCAACAGAGTGTCAGAGATAAAAGAACTCCAAGAAGATATTTACGCAGGTATCAATACTCTTATATATGCACCAAGAAGGTTTGGTAAAACATCCTTTGTACTTAAAACATTAGATACCGTTACAAAAAACAGCTCAGAAGAAAGCCAAAAGGTAAAATATATTTTTTTAGACCTTATGTATATTTCTACACTCGATGAGTTTATAAATAAATACTTCAATGCTCTTGCATCATCTTTAGAACAACCTACCGATAAAATCGTAAATTTTTTCAAATCTATACTAAAAATTAGACCAAACATAAATGTAAACTTTGATCAAAACGGATCACCGAGCTTTTGGCTGTCATTATCCCAAGAAGATAAAGTAAAAACCCTTGAAGATATACTCAATATTCCTTTAGCCTTCACAAAAGACGGTACAAAGATTGTTGTGGTATTTGATGAGTTTCAAGAGATCATAAACCTTGAGATAGAAGGGAAAATGAGAAGCGTGATACAACACCATTCAAACAAAGTATCATATATCTTTATGGGAAGTAAAAAATCACTTCTGCATCAAATGTTTTTAGATAAAACACGGCCATTTTACAAGTCTGTAAAACACTTCAAAATAAAAGAGATAGACGCACAAGAATGGGAGAGGTTTATAACTCAAAGGTTTGAACTGACTCAAAAACAGTGTGAAAAAAAATATATAGACAATATTTTAGAGATAACGAAAGGCTTTCCGTACTATACCCAACAGTTTGCTTATGAGATGTGGAGTATGACTGAAATCAAAGTAGATAATACTATATTTGAAACAACGCTAAAAAACATCATCTCAAGAGAGGAAGATCTTTTCTCTGTGGAATGGGACAATCTCACACAAAACCAAAAAAAAGCTATTAAAATCATTATAAATAAAGATGGCAAAAATCTATATGATGAACAGCAACTAGCGACTTACGAGATAAAAACAGGTTCGATTCAAACAGCTTTGAAAGGACTGCTGCAAAAAGATATAGTGGATAAAGTCAGCGATAAGTATTATTTTCAAGATCCATTGTTTGAATATTGGTTGGAAAAAGTGGTTTAAACACAATATGGGTACGCTTTGCGTTTGATAGTGTTGAAGTTAATGCTATAAAAAAAATGCAAAAAACTCACCAGCACGGCCACCCGTGACGGAGTTGATCCGTCCACTTTGAAAGTGAGCGGGAGTTTTAGTATTACTTAGGCAATCGTTGGCAAGCCAAAAGAGATATTTTCTGAATTTATATCAATTCCAACTAACGTCTTACGTTCGTCACTCCACTGTTTCAAGGTTCAATAGTATCCGTATGATTACTTACAAGGCGGCTGATCTGATAAAAATTGACAGCAAAGATGATGAACTGCTATTTTTGCACTATGTATTTTTTTCAAGTTTGTTTATGATGGTAATGTGATTTCTTTTTTGTCGCCCAGAAATTTTTAAGATGACAAAGGATACAATAGATTATAATAATTATAAAGGTTTATTATGAAACTAACCATCAAACAAAAACTTTACGGCGGATACGGTCTCATTATTGGGCTTATGCTCATACTTACAGTTACGGGGATTTCGCAGGTAAATTTTATCGACAGAACGCTTGCGACGATTACTGATGTCAACTCGGTCAAACAGCGTTACGCTATTAATTACAGAGGCAGTGTGCATGACAGAGCCATTGCGGTCAGGGACGTGGTGCTATTACATGAAAAACAAAAGGTGCAAGAACAGATTGAACTCATTTATGAATTGCAGCGGTTTTATAAAGATTCACAGGAAAAAATGGAGGCAATGTTTGCCAAAGGCGAGAATATTACGCCAAAAGACCGAAAGCTGCTAAGCCGCATTAATGAAGCTCAGGAACAAACAGTCCCTTTGATTGAGGATATTATACAAGCCAAGCAGGCAGATAACCGGGAAAAAGCCAGAGAAGTTTTATTGCAGGCATCACCGAAATTTACGCATTGGCTCAATGTGATCAATGATTTTATCGATCTGCAGGAGAATAAAAACCAGACTTTGACCCCAGAAGCCAGAGAAACCGCCGGAAACTTTGAGACGCTGATGATTACGCTGCTTGTCATTGCCGTACTGTTTGCAGCGTCGATTGCGTATTTTATTTCAAAAAAACTGATGGATTCGTTGGGTGCAGAACCAGACAGCGCCGCAGATGCGGTAAACAACGTGTCTACAGGCTATCTGAACTTTTCACTGCCAAACGCCTCAGCAGGCAGCATCATTCATGCTGTTTCAGTAATGCGTGATAAGCTAAAAGAGATAGCAAGCAGTATTCATAACGCCTCTTCTGCCCTGAGCCAAAAAACAGATACCGTGCTGCAGTCTTCAAACAGTTCCAATAAATCAGCAAAAAAACAGGAAGAGTTGACTGTCAAACTTGCCTCAGATATAGAAAAAATCAGCGGTGATATCACGTCCATTGCCGATATTGCTCAAAACAGTGAAGAAAACGCCAAAGAAAGCGCGCAAAAAGCACTTGACGGACAAAGCGCCGCGTCAGGGACCGCATCGAAGATGGAAGAGTTGACCCAAAAAGCGCATGATTCCTCTTCTCAGGTCAGCCAGCTTGATCAGCATGTCCAGGAGATCAGCAGTGCTACAGAGCTTATCAAAGAGATTACTGATCAGACAAATCTGCTGGCACTGAATGCGGCCATTGAAGCAGCAAGAGCCGGGGAGGCAGGACGCGGCTTTGCGGTAGTGGCTGAAGAGATTCGAAAGCTTGCGGAAAAGACGAATAAAACCACAGAAGAGATTACGCATGTTGTAAGCGTAGTACAGCAAGAAACAGATACTACGGTTGACAGTATCGAATCAATTGCCAAAGAGATTGAAGACAGTTTCGATCAGGCTGTGCAAACGCAAAAGCTGCTCAGTGAAATCCATGAACAAACAGAAAGTTCACTCTCATTAGCACAGCAAACGGCACAGGCTTCAAGCAGCCAGTCACAAAGCGTTAAACGTTTAAGCAGTGATATTGAAGTGATAGAAAAAGCATCCAAAGATACAGCGACGCAAATGAACAGCAACGCTAAAACACTGCAGGAGTTGCAGCAAATTATTGCGGATATGCAAAAGCTTATCGGGTTTTTTAAAATCTAAGCCCAATAATTTTATAATTAGCGCGTGGACATTTTGGAGACAATTTTATGCTAATATAACGGATTTAGTTACAAAATGGAATAATAGAGGGCAGATGGAGGATGATACAGTATCAGTTAGATGAGTGTGATAAAGAACCGATTCATAAATTATCAGCAATCAACAGTAAAAAATACCTTTTGACTGTCCAAAAAGATAGTTGCAAAATTTTGCAAACCAGTGAAAACACAACCAGGATTTTTAACAAACCAGTCAGGCAAATACTCGCAAGCTCGCTGCATGATATCTGCGGCCAAAGATTCATGCAGGTTTTACAACAACATCTTGCCGCTTTGTGCGGGCAGAAAAAAAACGCAAGCTTTGCCCATGACGATTATTTTTATATTCTGCACTGTGATGAGCGGTTTTTTGTTTTAGAGTTTGAACAAACCCGTATCGTCCAAAGCAATTCAGCGGAACGGGTTTTGCGGTCTATGATGCAAAGATGCGATCTGAACAAAAGCATGAGTGAAATATTGGATACGATCGTATCGTTTGTGCGTGAAATAAGCGGTTTTGACAGAGTGATGGCATACCGTTTTGATCAGGATTATAACGGTACGATCGTATCGCAGGAGTCACACATCTTGCAGGAAGATTTTTTAAACCATAAGTTTCCTGCAAGCGATATTCCCGTCCAGGCCAGGGAACTGTATATCAAAAATCGATTTCGAATTATAGATGATGTTAATGATCTGCCCGCAGCAGTCGTTCCCCGGACCAACCCCGCCACCGGTGAGGTGCTGGATATGAGTTTTTGTTATTTTCGGGCGGTATCGCGAATACATATACAGTATCTGCAAAACATGGGCGCAGGTGCTTCGATGTCGCTTTCTATTGTAGTCAATGACAGATTGTGGGGGATGATCGTATGCCACCACCCGGGTCCCAGAAGCATCCCTGCTGGCGAGTTTGGTATGTATGATCTTGTAAGCCGCTATATTTCCAAGCAGATTGAACAAAAGCAGATGATGGTGCGTTATGAAAAAAACATTCAAAACCGCCACCGCCGCGATCTGCTTTTACAGCAGCTAGAACATCACAAAGATAAAAAATGGCTGCCTATGCTGCAAGCCTCAATAAAGCGGATAAAGCGCCTTGTTGACTGTGATGAGTGTATCGTTTACAGCAACGAACAGTATATGAGTTATCAAGAGGTCTTTCCATACGCGCAGATGAAGCGGCTGCTGGAATATGCCAAAGAAAGAAACACGCCTTGTGTTGTCACCGATCAGCTGGGAGCCAGATACAGCGAGTTTATGGAGTTTGCAAAACCCCTTGGAGGTATCCTGGCAGTGCGGGTGCTGCCAAGTCAGGATACGTACTTTTTGTTTATAAAGTATGAACAGGCCCACACTCTGCAGTGGGCGGGCAAAAAAGAAGACGTAAACGGGCAAACTCCTCAGGCTGAATTGACGCCGAGAAAATCTTTTGCAACATGGCAGGAAGAGGTGCGGGGCAAGGCGGTGCCTTTTGACCAGGAAGAGATCGATTCGCTCCTTACGCTCAAAAAGCAGCTGCATGAGTTTTATGAAAAATGTAAAATGGAGTATGAAAGTAAAATGCTTATGCACATCAACCAAAAGCTGCAGTCAAAGGCGCTCACCGACCCGCTTACGGGATTGTACAATCAGCGCTACTTTTATGAGCGGGGGATTAAAACACTGCAAACATGCCAAAAAGAACAGCTTTCGTGCGCCTTCCTGCTTGTCAAGATAGCCAACTTTGTTTCACTTCAAGAGCGCTTTGACAAAGAGGTACTTGATCTTAGCATCGTCACCGTGGCCCGCTCGGTCAAAAGAAGCTGCAAACAAACTGATGCCATAAGTGCCAGAATCGGGTATGAAGAGTTTGGGCTGCTTTTGTTTGATGCGGCAATAAAGCAAAAAGATTTGATTCAAAACAATATAAAGCAAAACGTAGTACAATCTAATTTACACAGCGCAAGTAACAGCATAGATATAGAACTGGAAATGATTGACATAGAGTATGAAAAAGATCTGTTTTATACCTTTAGCGATATGCTCAAAGCCGCCGATACGCTGATGCATCTGAAAGTAAGTACTCATGAAAACGGTTGAACTCTCACCTGATTGCAGCTGGGATGAAGCGTCGCAGAAAGTATTGGTCTATGGAAAAGAGGTGAAGCTGACGCTGAGCCAAACCCGGCTGGTAGAGATTCTTGTGCGCAATCTTGGCCAGCCAGTTAGCAGCGTGGATATGTACTACTATATCTGGGAAGATTATTCTAAAGAGTACAATGAAAAAAGCATTCGCAATCTTGTCTCCAAAGTGCGTAAAGTCCTGCCCCATCTGCAGATACAAAATATTTACGGCGGCTACTACAAGCTTGAGTCCAAACACGACCTGCCTGATAATGACTTTAAAGAGTATCTTTTTGAAATCTTGCAACAGTCGCAAAACGCGATGGTTATAACCGATCCAAACCAAAATGACAATCCTATTATCTATGTCAACGGGGCATATACCAAGATGTTTGGCTACACGATGGATGAAGTCGCCGGCAGAAACTGCCGCTTTATGCACAAAGATGATCATGAACAGCTGGGTTTGATGGAATTAAAAGCCGCTATTGAAAACGAGTCACAAATAACGGTTACGATCCGAAACTACAGAAAAGATGAAACAATCGTGCACAATCAGTTGACTGTCAGTCCCATCTTTGACAAAAACAGCGGCGAACTGAAATATTTTCTGGGGATTCACAAAGATGTGACTTATATCAACCACCTTATAGATATGCTCCAAGATGCGTATCACGCAAAGTATTGAAGCCGCAGGTGACACTTCAGTGAGGGTCTTGCTGTAGTATAAAGAAAAAAAGATCCAAAGGTAGCAATACATGCGTCAAAAAGATTTAGCGGTAGTAGGTCTGGGAGCAAGTGCCGGAGGTTTTGAGGCGATTTTAAAGTTTTTACAAAAGATTGAACCGGGCAGAAATATCGCGTATGTCATCGTACAGCATTTAGATCCCAATCAAGAAACCATGCTTGGCAGTCTGCTTAGCAAATATACGCAGCTTCCAATAGCAGCTATCAAAGACGGAAACAGCCCAAAAAAAGATACGATATACTATTGTCCTCCCAATAATGATGTGGTATTAAACGGCGGCAGGTTTGTGCTTAGCAAACCTGAATCCAAATCCTATCCAAAACCCTCTATCAACAAATTTTTTGACTCACTTGCATTGGATAAAAAAGACTTAGCCATCGGCGTAATACTCAGCGGCACCGGAAGCGACGGCGCTATGGGCATCAGGCAGATCCATAAAAACGGCGGCGTGACCATAGCTGAAGATGAAGGCGCGAAGTTTTTTTCCATGCCCAAAGCTGCTATCGATACGGGGGATGTCAATGTTATTTTGCCCCCGGAACTCATTGCGGAGGGGATTCCGTATGTGATTGATGACAGGGATTACTTTTCAAAGCAGTATGAGGTCAGAGGATCGGTACACAAAATCTTTGAACTGCTTAATAAAAAAACGCGGATCGATTTTAGCTCCTACAAAGAAAACACGATTTTGCGGCGTATTAAAAAGCGAATAAGCGAAACAAAATCCAAAGATACCGATACGTATCTGGAGTTGCTTTATAAAAACGAAGAGGAGATAGAAAAGCTCAAAGACGAACTGCTCATTATCGTGACCTCCTTTTTCAGAGGCGAAGAAGCGTTTAAGGATTTGGCCAAGTACCTCAAAGAGATGATAGAGCACAAACAAAGCAATGATATACGTATCTGGATTCCTGCATGCGCTACCGGCGAAGAAGCTTACAGTATAGCGATTCTGGTCAAAGAGTTACTGCTTGAGCTTGAAATGGATAAAAGCGTTACGATTTTTGCTACCGATGTCAGCGACATCGCTATAAAAAACGCAAGAAACAAAACCTACAGCGCCGATCAGATGGAAGGGTTGAAAAAAGACTATATCGATACCTACTTTGATGAAAAATCCACCGGTTACAGACCCAAAAAAGAGATACGCGATATGATCGTTTTTTCCGAACATGACGTGATAAAAGACCCTCCCTTTTCCAATCTCGATCTTGTCAGCTGCCGAAACCTGCTGATCTATTTTGATACGCAGCTGCAAAAAAATATTATCAATATCTTTCACTATTCTCTGCGTTTTGGCGGAATCCTGTTTTTGGGTCAAAGTGAAACTATCGGAAGTCTTGAGTCGATATTTTCAACGCTGCACAGCAAAAACAAACTCTATAAAAAAACCAATGACCTGCACAATGTACTGCCTTCTAGCCTGAGTTTTTCAAAACGTGTTGACAATACCGCTTCAAAACAAAAAGAGAAAAAACCCGCTGCCGGCAGCGTGGGTGAAGTCGATCATGTCGTTTCAAAAGCCGTGGCCAACGAGTACGGCAAAGACGGGGTTATTATTGACGGCAAAAATTATCAGATCCTGTACTACAGGGGTGATACGAGTGAATTTATCAACCAGCCAAAAGGGTTGGTTACGCAGGATCTGTACAAGCTGATCAAAGACTACATCAAGCTTGACCTGCGAGCGTGTTTGAATGAAGCCAAACAAAAAAAGAGTTTTGTGATTTCAAAAAAGATACCGGTACCTTCCCAGCAAAAGCCTCCGATGTATACCGAGCTTTCTATCTTTGCGCTTGATGCGAACAAGCTGGGTGAGGATACGTACTTTATCGCATTTTCCAAAAGACAGTATCAGCAGGCAGTACTCTCAAACAGCAGCAAAGAGGCTTCTGATGCTGATGAGGTCAGTATTTTAGAAGATGAGCTTTCAAGCCTGAAAGAAAGACTGCAGATCACTATCGAAGAGCTTGAAACCTCAAACGAAGAGTTGCAAAGTACCAACGAGGAGTTGCAAAGCACGAATGAAGAGTTGCAAAGCACCAACGAAGAGCTTGAAACCTCAAATGAGGAGTTGCAAAGCACTAATGAAGAGCTGCAGACAGTCAATGACGAGCTTTCATTTAAAAATACCGAGTTAGAATTTGCCCAGCTTGCTTTTAATAACGTACTGACCTCTTTAAAATCAGATATCATGATCGTTGACAAGTCGCTTAATATCTTAAAATACACCAAAGGCATCCATCAGTTTTTTGATATGTCCAAAAACAGTTCGGCAAACCTGTCCAGTCTGCTGATGAATACCAATGTCGAGCTGCCCCATCTGCTGGAGGATTTGAAACGGTGCCTCAAACAGGATAAAGAGATAGCGTATGAAATTTCTCTTGGCAAGCGGATGTTTTGGTTTCGTATCAAACGGATCAATCTTTTAGAAGATGGCAGCAAAAA
>CAYUAC010000033.1:11607-17934 GCA_964442515.1 uncultured Campylobacterales bacterium
GCTGCTTTTCAATCAGTCCAAGCTTGCTGCTATGGGCGAAATGATAGGCGCGATAGCACACCAGTGGAGGCAGCCGCTGAATGCTTTAAATATCAATATACAACTGTTAGAAGATGATTATGAAGATGAGATGATCGATCAGCAGTATCTTGAAAGTTTTATTAAAAAACAAACCGGTATGATCATGCATCTAAGCCATACGATTGATGATTTTCGAAACTTTTTCGCAAAAGATAAAGAAACCGTGCTTGTAGATATGAAAAACACGTGTGAAGAGGTGTATGAACTTATTTCAGCCCAGTTTGAAAGCAACGGCATTACGGTGCGCATTGCGGGGGAATCTTTTGCAGTCAAAGGGTATAAAAACGAACTCAAACAAGCCCTGCTCAATATTCTTAACAATTCAAAAGACGCTTTATTAGAGCAAAATCAAAAAGAGGGAGTTGTAGATATAACCGTTGATAAGCAAAACCGAAAGCTTGCTATAGCAGACAATGCCGGAGGCGTAAAAGAAAGCCTGCTTGGCCGTATCAAAGAACCGTATTTTACAACAAAAGAACCCAACAAAGGAACGGGAATAGGGCTGTATATGACAAAGCTGATCATAGAAGATCATATGGAAGGCAGCTTGAGATTTTATAACAATAACAATGGACTGGTTGCGGAAATAGAATTGTAAATGACGGACAGAAAGGGGAAAGACAATGCCGTTGACCCTGTCTTTGCTGACGATCTTTTGTCAAAAACACTGCCACCGGTAGGACTTAAAACCGATTTTTAAAGGAAAGAGATGAGTAACAATGATTTTCACAGCGATTTGAAAGAGCAAACAAAATCCCTTCATACCTCACTTGAACAGTTGTATCTGACAAAAAGTCTGGTTGAGGGAACTATAACAAAAGCAGAGTATGAAGACTATCTCCAAAGGCTTTATTGTATACACCACAGTATCGAAGGGCAGCTTGAGCGATTTGACTGGAAAAAAGCAGGTATTGACCTTAAGAAGTATTTGCGTAAACATTTGCTTGAAAAAGATTTAAATACCCTTGGCTTGCAGCCAGAGACAAAAGAGTGCAAAGATTTGCAGATAACAGATTTTAACCACGCTTTTGGGGTTTTGTACGTGCTGACTGGTTCAACGATGGGCGGAAAAATATTAGCGCATAAAGTCAGCCAAAGTCCTGACCTGCTTGAAGCAAACAGTTACTTTAACGCTTTTGGCGACAATACGATGGCGCTATGGATGGAATTTATGCAAAAGTTTACGCAATATGTGCAAACAAAAGGCGTTGAACAAGAGATGATAAATGCGGCAAAATCCTGCTATAGATATGTAGGAGAGGTGTTGGATGGATAATTATGCGTTTGATTTTTTGCGCTGTGAGGACGAGCCTATCCATATCCCCTCAAAGATACAGCCGTTTGGGTATTTCTTTGCCGTAGAGGGGGCCAGGATGCATATCCTTGCTGCAAGTGACAATATAAATGAACTTGGTCTCAATACACAAAATGTGTACAAAAAAGATATACGGGTCCTGTTTCCCCGGCTTGCCGGAGTATTGGAGGATTTTACCATGCGGGCAGAGCCAAAGGGCAGGGAGGTATACTTTGATATTATCTTTAAAGAGCTTGGGAATAAAACTTTTGATCTTTTTTTATCCTCTCTCAATGATCAGATCATAATTGAATTTATCAGTAAAAACCTGCAACAAGAGTGCACCCGCGATAAAAAATATAAAAAAGCGGTCAGCTCTTTTATACAAAGCCCCGATTTAGAAGGTTTGTATGAAAAAGTAGCGCGCCATATTAAAAGTATCACGGGATATGACAGGGTGATGCTGTATAAGTTTGACAAAGATTATAACGGTGAAGTTATCAGTGAGGCAAAAGAGCCGTGGCTGGATTCGTATCTTAACCTGCATTATCCTGCAAGCGATATCCCATCGCAGGCCAGAGACCTGTACCTGATAAATCCGATCCGAATCATCCACGCAGTCAGCTACGAACCCGTTTCGATTCAGTCAATTGCAACAGATCCCGTGGATATGAGTTTGAGTTTTTTGCGCAGTGTTTCGCCCATACATCTGCAGTATATGCAAAATATGGGAGTTTATGCGTCGATGACGGTATCAATTATTGTCAACAACAGGCTGTGGGGGCTGATCGCGTGCCATCACCATGAAGCCTTTTTTCCTAATCTCAAAACGACAAAGGTTTGTCAGGATTTAGCAGATAACGTCAGCTCACTGATCGATACGTATCAGCAAAAAGAGTATGAAAGTGCAAAAAGCTGGTTTATGGCAACAATAGATACCATCATCTCCGTATTAAAGCAAAAACTTTCAGCTGAGGATACAACCGGGTTTATCTCAGAAAATCTGTCAATGTTTACATCCCTTTTTCATGCTGACGGGGTGATTTTTGTGCATGAAGGCAGTATTGAAAGCCACGGTATAGAACTTCATAAAAAGCAGCTGGCTGCTATGACCGAGGCAGTAACAAGGCTTGGTTTTGAAAAAAGTTTTCAAACGGATTCTTTGGCCCTGCATTGTGAACTTGATGAAGCGATATTAAAAGAGTGTGCCGGCATTGTGTGTCTGAAAATGCCTGTGTTGCATGATGCGTATATGATTTTTACAAAAACCGAACAGATTCGAAATATCAACTGGGGCGGAGACCCGTCAAAATCTGGTCAGAGTTTAAATCCCAGAGAATCATTTCAAAAGTTTTCTCAGGTAGTGACCAAAAAATCGCATCCGTGGCAAGAGTATACAAACAAACATCTTGAGATCTTGTATGAAAAATTTAGTGACCTGTTTTTACAGCACAGTTCGTATAAAACTCTGCGAAAAAAAGAAGAACAGATCGCTTCTTTGCAAAAGCAAAAAATCCAAAACTACAACCAGCTGATTGATATGCTGGTCAATATGATCGAACAAAGAGACGCGTATACCGCAGGCCATACGCAAAGGGTCGCGTATCTGTGCAAACTGATTGCTTCAGAGATGGGCTTTACGCAAGAAGAGGTCGCGCTTATCGAAGAAGCCGCCAAACTTCATGATATAGGCAAAATAAGTATTCCCGATTCTGTACTGCTTAAGCCGGGGCGCTTAAACGAAAATGAATACCATCTTATTAAGCAGCACCTTGATGTAGGGTATATGATTTTAAATCAAATCGATCTGTATCAACCTATCGCGCAGATTATGGCCCATCATCATGAAAAGTATGACGGCAGCGGATATCCGGAGGGGAAAAAGGAAGATGAAATACCGTTATCCGGGCATATCATGATCGTAGCCGATGCCCTGGATGCGATGACAACCAACAGGATTTATCAAAGACGAAAAAGTTTGCAAGAAGCCGTTGAAGAGATAGAGGCACTCAAGGGGGTATGGTACCACCCTGATGTTGTTGATACGTTAAGCAGACTTTACAAGCAGGGGTTAAAGCTGCCTTCAAGCACTTCGCAGGTGCCGCTTACGAGTATGGAGTATGAGCGGTTTTCTTATTTTTTCAAAGATGCGTTGACTTCGTTTTTTAACGAATCCTATCTTTGGCTTATCTTGCATGAAACGCTGCCAAATAAAAAATATGATCAGTATGTACTGATTGAGACCAAAGGAGTAACCCGGTACAACAAAGCCCACGGCTGGCAGATGGGAAGCCGGCTTCTTAAAGATGTGGCAGCGCATATACGCAAACACGCAGAGTTTGGCGAATTTTTCCGCGTCTTTGGGGATGACTTTGTTATAGGGTTCGAAACAGAAAACGGCAGGGATAAATTTTTGGCTGACTGGACTGATTACAGGATAGAAAGTGTCCATACAGAAATAACCACACTGCAAAAAGAATCAGTGATAGCTGCGTTGCATACAATGTGGTAAGGTTGACAAATGTTGGTGCTTGTGTTTGAGACTATGCAATCTGTTTTTTACTCCCCAGCCTTTTAGCAAATGATAAAAGCACGATCCCCATAAAGGCGATAAAAGCGGTAATATAAAGTGCTATATCGTAACTGCCGAATTTTTCAAAAAAGTATACGCTATACAGCGGTGCCGTGACCTGCCCGATGCCGTACGCCGCGGTCATTGCTCCCATAAAGATGACGGGGTTTTTGCCAGCCAGTTTGCCGCCGTAATGCATAAACAGCGCCACATGCGCTATAAAGGTGCTACCATACAGCGCGCCGCTTAGCAGATTGGGCCAGATCTCATTGGAAAAGGTGGGGATCAAGATACCGATGATTTGCAATGCAAAGGTAACAATGATCACATCAACACTGTTATACCTGTGTGCCATGTGCATCCAAAAAATCGCTGATGGAATGCCGGCTACGCCTACAATCAGCCAGCCAAGGCTTCCATAGCCTTTCAGCCCCTCCAGCGAATTGATAATATCGGGAAAAAAGGTCGCCTGTACCACAAAGCTCACACCGGCGGTACAGTAGGCCAGGATAAGCAAGATCACATAGGGTGTAAACATCGATCTTGATACTTTGTGTTTGGACGCGGCCTGCTTGATATTCCTGTCAAAAGAGAGGATATAGAGAATATACAAAGACAACAGAGCCGCAAAAAGCGTCAACACCAGCCACGCATCCTGCCAGTGTCCCCGCTGCATCGTCAGTTGCGCGACCAGTTCACTGACGGCGATGGCAAAGCCGATACCGCTGAAATGGATTCCCATCGCTTTTGTTTTGTCGTTCAGATCAAGCTTGACCATCACGATAGCTCCGCCCACAATCAGCACCATAGCACTGCCAAAGCCGGCCAGTATCCGGGAGGCAAACCACAGCATCTCATTGCTTGTCGTTGCCAGAATCAGCGTGGTTGCTATACTTAAAAAGATACCGATGCGAAAAAACTTAACCTTGGCGTTGATATCTTGCAAGAAGATGCTAAAAACCGCGCCGCTGAGATAGCCCGCGTAGTTGACCGAGGCAAACAGTCCGGCGTATTTGACGCTTAAAAAATCTTCCAGCATCGGCGGCAGCAGCGTCGTAAAGGCAAAACGGGCCACCCCTACACCGACGATGATGCTAAGAATGCCCGCCAAAAGAATATTTGTATTTTTATTTTTGTCAAGAAGTGAGGGTATCAAGAGTGAGCGCCTTTGTACAGTATCGTATTTTTTCGGCGTATTGTATCATTTAAAACGGCTTATGATGCTATCAGGGTAAAGGCCCGTGGGGATAATTGGCTTGGCGGTTTTGAAAAGAGAGGATAGATGGGTTGACAATGATGCCTGAATCGATATTGATTGCTTTGTGAATCGTTTTATCATCGCTCCATGTGTCTCTGCCGGTCAGTACTGCAGGCAGATACATGATTAAAGCCGCGGAAATAGAACGTGTCGCACTTTCCCAAAGATAGCTGGGCGTATGGTCGACACCGTAATAATCGATCGTTTCATATCGAAACATCGGTTTTGCAAATGTGGTAGGTTGGGCAAAAAAGAATCCCATTCCCGCATCACAGCTGACGTCGATGATTAAACTGTTTGGTTTGAAAGCGTTGCTTTCTTCTTTGATGATAAAATCAACAGGATTGGCGGTGTCCTGCAATACGCCGTTGACGATAATATCTGTTTGGCTAATGAGATCTTGGAGTGGATACGTCAAACCGTCATGTTCAACTACAACCATACGCGCCTCAGTAAGCCCACCCTTTTGAACTCTTACGTAGTGACAATCGAGCACCTCTTCACGAACTTCATAATCAGGCCGTTGAATACAAATAGTGATATCTGTAAAACCGTGAGCCTTTAAAGCATAAATCGCACCTCGGCTTACGGCGCCGAAACCGAAGATCACCGTTTTGCGCGGGTTGCCGTAATGTCCGTCTATACCTTTGAGTCCTAAGGCATGGATTACCGCGCAATACCCTGCCATCTCGTTGTTTTTATAAAAAGTATGCCGACCGATCTGTCCTTGAGGAGACCATGTAAACATATCTTCAAAAGCGATCAGCGTTTGTTTGCGCTCAATGGCTATCTGCGTGATCTCTTCTTGTTGCACGCAGTGAACATATCCCCATAGCGTGCCGCCTTCTTTGAGTTCTTGCAAATCAGCCGATACGGGCTTGTTTATGATAACCGTACCAAGGTTTGACAGCAGGTTGTGACGCGTATCAACCCCGCCGCTTAAGGTCGCGATATCAGTATCAGAAATACCGAACACCGCACCGTAACCTTTTTCAAAAATAAGTTGTCTGCGCACCGGTTCTGGAATCCGCATTAAATGTTCGGGGTGAATGGGTAGTCTTCTTTCATCTGTTTTTCTTGAAGTGCCGATCACTCCGATTCTTAAATCATTCATTCGTTGTA
>CAYUAC010000034.1:0-11587 GCA_964442515.1 uncultured Campylobacterales bacterium
GATAAGCGCTGTTGACCGCGCCGGCTTTACCGATGGCAACGGTACCTACAGGCATACCCGGAGGCATCATTACAGTAGATAGCAATGCGTCTTCGCCTTTGAGTTCGCCCGCACTCATAGGCACGCCGATTATAGGCTTGGTCGTAGCTGCTGCCAGGGCGCCTGCTAAGTGCGCCGCCATCCCCGCTGCGGCGATAAATACCTGCGCGCCTTTTTCTTCCGCGCTTTTGACGTAATCCTTAGTTCGCTGGGGACTTCTGTGGGCTGAGCTGATGATAAACTCATAGGGTACGCCAAATTTTTTCAGCGTGTTCATGCATTCCTGCATCGTTTCATAATCACTTTTGCTGCCGATGATAATGGAAACAAATTTCATGTTTTCTCCTCATGGTTTTGGTGGGAAAATTTTATCATAATTTTGTACGAAAAAGAGTAAAAGCAGGCAGCGTAAAGCCAAGTTGTACCGCGTCGGTATTGCCGCTGTGAATACAGTCGTACTCCTTGCCGCTTTGGCCCACGATACGTTTCATTTGGAGGAAAAAGGTATTATCGTTTTTGATGATCTTGGCGTATTCGTTTTCCATCGCTTCAAGCTGTACACCCTTTGGCAGCACGATTTCAACACGCTCATCCACGCATATTTTGTATTTGCACAGAAAGCTTTTGCCGTCTTCTACCACAAGGCCCACCACCTGATGACTGCCGTCGCTGATAGCTGTTTGCAGGTTTTGTGTATTGTGTTTTTGGTAGGGCCGCTGGACGAGATACGCATCGCTGAAACCTCTGTTTTTGGTGGTATTCAGTTCCGCCTGATATTTGTTCGCGTCAAATTTGTTCGCGTAAAAATCATCAATGGCGTCCCGGTACGCTTTAGCCGTGATGGCGGTGTAGTAGGGGCTTTTGGTGCGTCCTTCGATCTTGAGCGAATCAATCACGCCGCTTTGCAGTATCTCATCGACGTGGGCACTGAGATTCATATCCTTGGCGTTAAAGATATGGGTTCCCTCCTCGGGTTGTTCTTCCAGACGAAAAAGCGTGCCGTGTTCTTCATTGGCCGCGTACATGGTGTATTCAAAACGGCAGTCATTGGCACAGCTGCCGCGATTGGGTACCCGGCCCATCTGCATCGCGCTTATCAGACATCTGCCGCTGTAGGCAAAACACATCGAACCGTGCACAAAAGCTTCCAGTTCCAAATCCGGCAACTTCTTTTTGATCTGCTCGCAATCTTTGAGGCTGATTTCGCGGGCGGTGATGATGCGCTCAACGCCCAGGTCATAAAAAACGGTGGCATCAAGATAGTTCATCACGTTGGCTTGCGTTGAGAGGTGGATAGGCATATCCGGAGCAACCTCTTTAGCCATCTTTATAAGGCCGGGACTGGAGATGATAAACGCGTCCGGCCCCATTGCCGCCATCTTTTCCATATGGGCGCGGTAGAGTTTGATCTGGGAGTTAAAGGGAAAACCGTTGATGGTCACATAGACTTTTTTGCCCAGACTGTGGGCGTACTCTATCCCCTTTTGAAAACTTGCATCGTCAAAGTCCTTACCGCTTCGCACGCGCAGACTGAAGTGGCTGACGCCGCCGTATACCGCGTCGGCACCGTAATTGAAAGCGATCTTGAGTTTGTCAAGATTGCCCGCGGGACTGAGCAGTTCGACCATAGTTTACTTTTTACCCAGGCTGGCAATGAGTTCTTCGATATCTTCACTACCCATTACATTATCGTTTGAGTCCCCGTCAAGATGCACAGCTGAACCTACACGTTTGTCATCATCGACCTGGCCTTCAAACAAAGAGTGCATATATTTTGACAGGGCGCGCATCACATTGATAACGCGTTCGATCTTTTGGCGGTGGATATCCTGGTACTGCATCCCGTCCATAGCCATCATCACTTCATCGCCCGCGGTTTGGCAGCCTTCGGTGATCTTTTGCGTCATCTCTTTGCTTTGGTTGTTTCGCTCCAGGGCATCTTCGAACGTCTGGATATGGGGAAAAGATTTTGAAAGTTTTTCAAAAAGTTCTATATCCTTATCGACATTGCTTTCAAGGTTTGCAACCTGTTCTTCCATATCCATGACAATAGAACTGACCGATTCAAGCTTGTCAAAAAGTTCTCCGGCTTTGAGTTCGGAATCGCGGGTGACGTCATCAAGCTGGTGAACCACTTTGTGGTCATCGGTCGGCGGCGGGGGAGGCCAAGGTTTGTTGGCGTCAATCCGGTACTCTTCGTCATTATATTCCTGTTTGCTCTCTTTTTTTTCAGAAGCTTCTTCTTTATCCTCTTGTTCTTCATCGCTGTCGCCCGGGTTGTTGGTATCGCCTGAATCGTCCTGCAGGCTGTCAACCCCTTCATTCATCAACGCATCTAACTCTTCTTGTGTCATGCAAACTCCTTGCTGATTGCCACATTATAGAATATTTTAGCTATGAGTAAATTTAATTAATCTTTTTTTCGGTAATATACGGTAATCCCTCTATGAAAGGAATGACTGCGTGAGAGTCGATCTGCATAATCATACCAGCCGTTGCAACCACGCAAGCGGAACCATGCGCGAATACATCCAAAAAGCCATTGAACTTGGCATAGACGTGTACGGCTTCAGTGACCACGCCCCTATGGAGTTTGATCCCAAATACCGGATGCGTTTTGATCAGATGTCTGGGTATAGGGAGGACGTGCTTGCGCTCAAAGAGGAATTTGCGGGCCAGATTGAAATCCTGTACGGGCTGGAGGTGGATTACCTGCCAGGCTACATCGATGAGCGGGTGATGTCTGAAGATGTGGATTATTTTATCGGGTCGGTGCATTTTTTAAACGGGTGGGGCTTTGACAATCCCGAATTCATCGGCGTTTACAAGCAAAAAGATATCGATGAAATCTATGCGCAGTATTTTGACGCGGTGGCGCAGATGGCGCAAAGCGGGCTGTTTGACGTGGTGGGGCATCTGGATTTGATCAAAGTGTTTAACTACAAGCCAAACGTATCAGTGGTCAAACTGGCCGCGGACGCTTTGGATGCGATCAAGGAAGCCGGTATGGTGATAGAACTCAACAGCGCGGGGCTTCGCAAACCCGTGGGCGAAATCTATCCGGGTCGAGAGCTTTTAAAAGCCGCGTATGAACGGGGCATTGCCGTCACGTTTGGCAGCGATGCGCACAACGTCGATCAGGTCGGTTTTGGTTACGAAAACGCCACGGCTCTGGCAAAAGAGATCGGGTATGAAACCTGCACGGTTTTTCGCCGCCGCCGAAAAGATGTGGTTACTTTTTAACCACCACCGGTATTTAGACTGCAGGAAAGTTGTGATAGAATTATTGACAGAAAAAAACATGAGGAGAAAATACAATGGGTAAATTTGTAAACAGTGTAGATGAGTTTTTTAAATACTGCCAGGAAAACGAAGTGGAGTTTGTGGATTTCAGGTTCACCGATATTAAGGGTGCGTGGCACCATATCAGCTATAGAATGAGTGCCGTTGACGAGGGCATCCTTGAAAGCGGTATGCCTTTTGACGGTTCAAGTGTGGATGCGTGGCAACCAATTAATAAATCGGATATGATCTTAAAACCTGACGTAGAGTCTACGTTTTTAGATCCTTTTACGGCTGATCCGACCATTATCGTCTTTTGTGACGTATACGATATTTATAAAAACGAACTGTATGAAAAATGCCCGCGAAGCATCGCCAAAAAAGCGCTTGCACACCTTGACGAGATCGGTCTGGGTGATGTGGCGTATTTTGGTCCAGAAAACGAATTTTTCATCTTTGATGACGTCCGGTTCAGAGACGATACCAACAGCGCGTATTTCAGAGTTGATTCAGAAGAGGGCGAGTGGAGCAGCGATACCGATTATGAATTTGGCAACATGGCCCACAGACCCGGTACCAAAGGCGGGTATTTCCCGGTCGCGCCGACTGATTCTATGGTCGATCTCAGAGCCGAGATTATGCAGGTGCTTGAAGAGGTCGGTTTGGAAGTGATGCTTGGACACCACGAAGTAGCACAGGCTCAGGGCGAGATCGGTATCAAATTCGGTACGATGATAGAAGCAGCCGACAATGTGCAAAAGTATAAATACGTGGTGAAAATGATCGCGCACTTAAACGGCAAAACGGCTACGTTCATGCCCAAACCCCTCTTTGGCGACAACGGCAACGGGATGCACGTGCACCAGTCTATCTGGAAAGACGGTAAAAACCTCTTTTACGAAGAAGGTAATTACGCCAACTTAAGCAAGATGGCAACACACTATATCGGCGGTATTTTCAAACATGCCAGAGCCGTAGCGGCTTTTACCAACCCAAGTACCAACTCCTACAAGCGTTTGGTTCCCGGCTTTGAAGCGCCCTGCATTTTGACCTATTCCAGCCAAAACAGATCGGCAAGCTGCCGTATTCCCTATGGCGCCGGTGAAGCGGCAACCAGAATCGAAATGCGCTTCCCCGATTCTTCGGCGTGTCCTTACCTTGCTTTCAGTGCGATGCTGCTTGCAGGCCTTGACGGGATCAAAAACGAATACGATCCAACCGGCCCGATGGATGAGGACCTTTTTGAACTCACGCTTGATGAGATCCGTGAAAAAGGCATTCCCCAGCTGCCCCATACCCTCAGAGGTTCCCTTGAGGCACTGATCCGTGATAACGATTTCTTGAAACCGGTTATGACTGACCGCTTTATCAATACGTACAAAGATTACAAATTCTCAACGCAGGTTTGGCCCGATGAGGCAAGACCGACGGCGTTTGAGTATATCTCTACCTACTCTTGCTAATCTGCGGTATCGACGAAGCCGGCAGGGGGCCCGTGGCGGGTCCTCTGGTGGTTGCAGGCGCTATCTTGCACACCGATATAAAAGGTGTCACCGATTCTAAAAAACTCACCGCCAAAAAAAGAGACCTTCTTTTTGACCAAATCACCGCAAACGCTACCTTTCACATAGAATCTATAAGTAATGAAACCATCGATGAAAAAGGGTTATCCAAAGCGATAGCTATTGGCTTAAAAGCGATCATGCAAAACATACAAGCCCATACCTATCTTTTTGACGGCAGCAGCTGTTTTGGTGTAGAGGGTATTGAAACGCTGATCAAAGGTGATTTGAAAGATACCAATATCGCCGCGGCCAGCATCCTGGCCAAGGTCACCAGAGACCGCTATATGCTCAAAGCGGCCCGGACATATCCTAGCTACGGGTTTGAAGGCCACAAAGGCTATATCACGCAAAAACACGTCGCGGCGATACAAAAGTACGGCTATTGCAATATACACAGAAAAAGCGTACGGATAAAGGCGCTTGAAAAAACACTGTTTGAATAAGATAAGTGGAAAGTAAGTGGTGACCCCTAGGAGAATCGAACTCCTGTTGCATGGATGAAAACCATGAGTCCTAACCGCTAGACGAAGGGGCCACAGACTTGTAAATGAATATACTTTTATAATGGTGACCCCTAGGAGAATCGAACTCCTGTTGCATGGATGAAAACCATGAGTCCTAACCGCTAGACGAAGGGGCCGTTTAAAAAAGTAACGAAATTATACCTGTTTTAACTTAAATAAACATTAAAAATGATATAATTTCATGAAAAAGGAAACTGTTTTGCATCAAAGGTTCATATTATCTGCGGTTATGGTTTTATCTCTGCTGTTTACCGGATGCGCCGATAAAAATTTTACGGAAAAATCAAGTGCGCACATCGTGCTGAAAACGCCCAAACTGCGCTACAGCGATATGGGGTTTGTTGCCAAAAACAGTTCGCGCATCCAGGCGCAGATTTATAACATGGCAACCCCCGTTTTTACCCTCAAAATCAACAGAAACATCTGTATTAACAATGCGTGTTTCAAACCAAAACACTTTAACGACAAATATCTGCACTCCAGATATCGGCCCGGACTGCTTGAAAACATCTTTCGCGCAAAGCCGGTTTTTGGCGGAAAAAACAAGACCGCAGAAGCAGAGGGATTTTCACAAAAAATCAGCAGTTATTACTATGATATAATCTACACCGTTAACCAAAAGCAGATACGATTTGCCGATAAAAAAAACGATATTTTGATACAGATACGACATATACAGTAAGGAGTATACGAATGAAATACGTCGGAGCCCATGTCAGCGCCAGCGGAGGCGTATACAACGCCCCCAAAAACGCCCAGGCCATCGGAGCCAAAGCGTTCGCGCTGTTTACCAAAAACCAAAGACGGTGGGATGCCAAACCCCTAGATGGCGAAACCATCGACAAGTTCAAGCAAGCCCTGGATGATGCCGGCATAAAGCCAAAACACGTGCTGCCCCATGACAGCTATCTGATCAATCTGGGCCATCCCGAAGAAGCTAAGCGTGAAAAATCGTACAACGCGTTTTTGGATGAGGTGCAGCGCTGCGAGCAGCTGGGACTGGACAGGCTGAACTTTCACCCCGGAAGCCATCTAAAAAAGATCAGTGAGGATGAATGCATCGATTATATCGCACAGGCGTGCAACAGGGTACTGGACCAAACGCAGGGCGTGAGCCTGGTTATTGAAAATACAGCGGGTCAGGGCAGCAACTTAGGATATCGTTTTGAACACTTGGCCGCCATCATCGACAAAGTGGAGGATAAATCGCGCATGGGCGTGTGCATCGACACCTGCCACGCCTTCACCGCAGGTTATGATATCAGGACCAAAGAAGCTTACGATAAAACGATGCATGAATTTGAAAAAACCGTGGGGTTTGGCTACCTGATGGGAATGCATCTTAATGATTCCAAGCCGCCTCTTGGCAGCAGAAAAGACAGGCATCACAGCTTAGGCGAGGGCGAGATCGGCTGGGACGCGTTTAAATTTATTATGCAAGATGAGCGCATGGATGATATCCCGCTTGTTTTAGAAACAATCGATCCCACCATCTGGGATCAGGAAATAAGAACACTTTATAATTTCACAAAACAATAAGGAAAGCAATTTGGAATACGTGATCGATTTTGTCAAACACGACGAAGTAGACAAAAGTAAAATTTTTAAAGACCTTAACTGTACGGTCGAGCAGGCCCAGATCCTGCAGTATTTGACGCTGAAATATATAAGCGGCAACGAAGATGTCGTGGTTTTGGACATGCTGCAGGCGATGTATGATAAGGAGTATGAATACCTCAAAAAGATCGAAGTGGTCAAAAGCCTCATCGATCTTGGCTGGCTGGTCAAAGCAAACTTTTTGCAGGTCAAGGCAGAAGAAGCGACCAACCTGGAACTGCTCAATGCCAACATCAGCCTCTCTACGGCGTTTTTCAGGCTGCTTGAGGAAGGTTCATTAGAGACCGCGATGCCCGAGGTTAAAGCGTATACCGATCACTTGGAATATTTGCAGGATCAGTTTTACCGCGTGGAACTTTTGGTGCAGCTGACCAATCTGCGGGCCAATTACAGCGAGGATTCGCCCAATATCAACCGGCTCAAAAACAAGCTTTCGCTTTTGAAAAAACGTATCGGCGACCGGCTGGCCCAAAGCGAGGAAAAGATCATCGTCGAAGAGTTTTTTGCCAAAAACAAGCTGGATGAAAAAGAACAGGTGATCTTTTTGGCGCTGCTTCGAGAAGAGTACGCCGGCAGCGAGGGTAACCTGCGCGAAATGAATTCGCTTATCGAGATTGTCAGCTATGATGAGTATGAGCGGATTAAAAACAGAGCGCTGCTTGAAGACGGCGCCAAGCTTTTAGAACAGGGTCTGATCAATTACGATGAAATACTCAATCCCTTCGGCGGTATCAGCCGAAGCTTTTATATCGATGATGAAACGCTGCATGAAATCATGCATCCCCAAAAGAAAAAGAAAGTAGGCAAGCTCAAACTCAACAGCCTCGTGGATAACCAGGAGATGTTTGAATATATCGAGCCAAAAACGACCATCGATGACGTAGTACTGAACACCCAGACGCGAAAAACGCTGGAGACGATTTTAAAGCAGATGGATAAAGATGTGCACAGAAAGCTTAAAGAGTGGGGCATCAAGGAGAAAAAAACCGTTGATGCGCGCATCATCTTTTACGGCGCGCCGGGTACGGGTAAAACGATGACGGCGTATTCGCTGGCCAAATCGATGCGGCGGCCGGTGTTAAGCTTTGACTGTTCCAAAATTCTGGGGCAGTACGTGGGCGAAAGTGAAAAAAACGTGCGCGCGATCTTTGACAACTTTTATGATTTGAGCAAAAAAAGCAAGAGCGACCCGGTACTGCTGTTAAACGAAGCCGATCAGTTTTTAAGCGCCAGAGGCGGCGTGGGGCACTCAACCGATAAGATGTACAATCAGATGCAAAACATCTTTTTGGAACAGATTGAAAAGTTTGAGGGCGTGTTGATTGCTACGACCAACCTGCTGCAAAATCTGGACAAAGCGTTTTCCAGACGCTTTAACTATAAGCTGGAGTTTAAAAAGCCAGGAACCAGACAGCGGGTGCAGCTGTGGCAGCTGATGCTGCCTGAAAACGCCGATTATGAAGACGGTTTTGCCATCGACACCCTGGCTTCGTACAACCTCACCGGCGGTCAGATCAACATGATCATTAAAAACACCGCTTACAGCGTGGCGATCAAAGATGAGTCGGTGTTTAAGATGGAAGATTTCAAAGAGCAGATCAAAAAAGAGCTTGGCAGCGAGTTTGAAAACGAAGCCGCGATGGGCTTTGGAGTAGATTAATCTGCTGTTTTATTGCCTTGAATCGGGCTGTTTTTAAGTTGAAACTTGTTATAAACCGATACTTTATATGTAAGGAGATCTATGGCTAAAGTAAAGTATATGACCAAAGTCAAAAAGATTGATCAGCTAAGCCAGGAGAAAAAGGAAGCGCTGCAAGAGGTGGAAAAAAAGTTTGTTTTCCGCTCAAATGACTACTACAACTCGCTGATAAACTGGGACGATCCCAAAGACCCGCTACGAAAGCTGGTCATCCCCGATGAGGAAGAACTCAGTACCTGGGGGGAGCTGGACGCCAGCGGTGAGCACGCATATACAAAAGCCAAAGGCTTGGAACACAAGTACAAAGATACCGCGCTGATTCTGTTTAACAACGTGTGCGGGGCGTATTGCCGTTACTGTTTCAGAAAACGGCTGTTTATGAACGACAATGATGATACGGTACGTGATATGACCGGGGCGATCGAATATATCAAAGATCATCCCGAAATCACCAATGTACTCATAACAGGCGGCGACCCGCTGGTAGCTTCAACCAAAAAGATCCGTCCGCTGATTGAAAGCCTGCGCGCCATCGATCACGTCAAGATTATCCGTTTTGGAACGAAGATGACGGCGTTTAACCCTTACCGCTTTTTAGAAGATGAGTCGCTTATGGATATGATCAGGGAGTTTTCGCTGCCTGAGAAAAAGATCTATTTCATGAACCACTTTAGCCATCCAAACGAGTTAACACAGCCTGCGATCGAGGCAGTAAACAAGCTGCAGGAAGCCGGGGCGGTGTGTACCAACCAGACACCGATGCTTAAAGGGATCAACGATGATGTGGACGCGCTTCAGCAGATGTTTGAAACGCTCTCAAACATCGGTGTGCCGCCTTATTATATGTTCGGCGTGCGCCCGACTCTTGGCAACGAACCCTATACGCTGCCTATTGAAACCATCAGTGAAATCTTTGAAAAAGCCAGGGTTCAAACCAGCGGCTTAGCCGGCAGAGCGCGCTTTGTGATGAGCCATAAAACCGGCAAGATCGAAGTGCTTGGCACCACGAAAGACAAGATTATGTTTCGCTACCACCGAGCGGCCAAAGATGAAGACCGGGGCAAGGTGATGATTTTTAAAAGAAACCCCCAGGCTACGTGGTTTGACGATTATACCGAGCTTCTTGAGGAGTATAAACTCTCACATGAATAGCAAAGCGATAGTTACCGTATCGCTTGTTGATAATACTGATCAGCCTGCGGTATCAGCGCTTTAATATTTTCTATCCTGCTTTTTGGCAGCGGATGGGTGGAGAGAAACTCCAGCGTGCGGGTCTGGTTTTGTTTTTGCATATTTTCCCAAAAATCCAAAGCCGCCCGCGGGTCATAGCCGGCTTTGGCCATGATCATCAAGCCGATCGTATCGGCTTCGTTTTCCTGGGTTCTGCTGTGGCTGAGCATTCCAAGGCCCGAACCGATACCGTACGCGATATTGATCGCGCGCATCTTGGCAGGCGAGACCTCTTGGTTTGAAGCTGCTTTTATCGTAATAAATGCGCCGGCTTGGACCAAGATGGCGCTGCTGAAGCGCTCGGCTCCGTGCCTGGCGATAGCGTGGGCGATCTCATGGGCCATCACCGTTGCAAGCTGCGCTTCGTTTTTGGCCGCTTTTTGTATGCCGGTGTAGACAAAAACCTTCCCTCCGGGCAGACAAAAAGCGTTGATAGTGTCAGCTTCGTTGATGGTGTGAAACTCCCATTCAAAAGGGGGAAGTCCGGCGTTTTTGACGTATCGGTCAGCTACGGCTGCTATCTGCTTTCCCGTTGTGCGCACCTGCTGTGCCATGGTGCTGTTTTGATCAAGTTTGTTTTTGTTTTCTTTGATAATCTTTGCAGAAGCGTCTTTGCCCATACTGATCTCCTGGGCCGGACTTACGATGATAAACCTGTCCCTTTGTGTCAGGGGTGCTTTGCTGCATGAGGTTAAAAAGATCAGCGTTGCAAAAGCAACGAAAACAGCGCGTGTAAAAGCCATGTGATTCCTTTATCTTTGTTCTTTTTCCCACGGCCAGCGGCCTTCGACTTCCAGGTGCAGCGTGATGCTTAAAAAGGTACGAAGCAGTATAATCAGTGCTAAAACGGCGACGTTTTCCAGGGAAGTATGAACGATGACGGTTCGGATGATATCACCGGCGATCAAAAACTCAAGACCCAGCATAATTGCTCTGCCAAGCTGTCTTCGGTAGGTTTTGTACGCGATCTCGTGTTCTACTTTGCGAAAGGTTTTGAGGTAAGTAAAGGTAGCGTAAAACGAGCCGATTACGACCACAAAAACCCCAAACGCTTCCAACCCTATACCGCAGGCTGCCAGTATCTGCATCAAATCCATCATTGCCCCTTTTTGCTTTTGTCAATCATAGCAAAATCCGGGCTAAAAAGAGATAAAAGTCAATAATCGTAAAATTTTGATATAATCACCTAAAAATACACATGCATTAGGATACCAATGAATAAAAAGAATATAGCCGTAATCGCTCACGTCGATCACGGTAAGACCACACTCGTTGACGAGTTGTTAAAGCAGTCAGGTACTTTTGACGAGCGCGCCGAAGTCGCTGACCGGATGATGGACAGCGACGACATTGAAAAAGAAAGAGGGATTACGATTCTTTCTAAAAACACCGCGATCAACTACGGCGATCACAAGATCAACATCATCGATACGCCCGGGCACGCCGATTTTGGCGGCGAAGTCGAGCGGGTTTTAAAGATGGTGGATGGCGTATTGCTTTTAGTTGACGCCCAGGAAGGCGTTATGCCCCAGACCAAATTCGTGTTGAAAAAAGCGCTCAGCCTCGGGCTTTGCCCCATCGTGGTGGTCAACAAGGTTGATAAACCCGCAGCCGATCCCGAGCGCGTGGTC